>JBGUDX010000060.1:0-7697 GCA_041821645.1 Acidobacteriota bacterium | reverse complement strand
GTGTGGCCACCGACGTCCAAGCCGGCACCCAGATTGTGCTGATCGACCTTCCGGGCGTGCAGCGGCCGCGGGACGAGCTGACCAGCCGCATGCAGCGCCGGGTCGAGCAGGAGCTCTCGGATGCGGATGTGGCCCTGCTGGTGATCAACGGCGAGGAGGGCGTGGGTGCCGGCGACCGCTACATCGCCCGCTCCCTGCTCGGGGCAAAACCCGACGTCAAGGTGATCTGTGTGGTCAACAAGGCAGACCGGCTCGGCCGGAACATCGTGCCCGTGCTGGCGGAGGCGGCCGATCTGGAAGGCGTGGACGAGGTCTTTCCGGTCAGCGCGCTGACCGGCGAGGGCGTCGAGGATCTGGCCCGCCACCTCGGCGGCCTGATGCCGCCTGGCCCCTATCTGTATCCACCCGGCGACCACTCCGATCAGCCGCCGGAGCTGCTGATGGCCGAGCTGATCCGCGCCGAGGCCCTGGTCAGGACCCGCGACGAGGTGCCTCACTCGATCGAAGTCAAGGTCCGGAAGATCAGCCACCGGGAGGACGGGCTGACCCTGGTCGAAGCCGAGATCTGGGTCGAGTCCGAGTCGCAGAAGGGCATCCTGATCGGCAAGGGCGGTTTCCGGGTCCACGAGATCGGCTCCGACGCGCGGCGCTCTCTGGAGCGGGAGGTGGGCGGCCAGGTCCACCTCGAGCTGAAAGTCAAGGTCCGGAAGAGATGGCGCCGGGACGAAGACATGCTCGACCGGCTGGGCATCGAGTAGCGCTGCTTCGCCGTGCGATCCGTTTCCCGGGGATCACTCCGTAGGATGGAGCCATGAAACCGACCGTCGCCGTCGCATCGTTTCTCGCCGCGTCCGTACTCGCTCTGTCCGCGTGCGGTGGCGATGGCGATTCGGAAAATGGCGCCGACAGCGAGGCGATCACCGGACTGGTCGGTGAGCTGAACCGGATCACATCCGATAAGGATGCCGCCGGTTTCTGCGACGTGATGCAGCCGAGCGGGGTCGCTGCCAATTTCAACAGCCGCGGCCGCTGCATCCGGGAGACCGCTCTGATACTGGAGCAGGCCGGCAGACAGCCGACCCTCAACATCGAAGAGGTTCAGGTGGAAGGTGACCGGGCCTCGGTCAGCCTCGAGGGCAGCGCCGGGCAGCTCGCCCTGGTCAAGGAAGGCGGTCAATGGTACGTGGCGTTCAGTGATGCGAGCGCCGGTGGGTCGGGTTCGGGTGCTACCGGCGAATCGGGCCAGGATGCGGCCGGATCCGGGAGCAACGGCGGCTGAAATGGGTATCGAGGTCAAGTATGGAAGTGATGGTCTGGTTCCCTGCGTCACCCAGGACGCGGCGACCGGTGAGGTGCTGACCCTCGCCTGGATGAACTCCAAATCGCTGGAATTGACCGAGCGCACCGGCGAGATCCACTTTTTCAGCCGATCCCGCCAGGAAATCTGGAGAAAGGGCGAAACCTCCGGCAACGTCCAGAAGGTGCGCGGGTTGCGGATCGATTGCGACGGGGATGCATTGGTCGCCCTGGTCGAACCGGCCGGGCCGGCCTGCCACACCGGCGAGCGAAGCTGCTTCTTCCGCGAGCTGGACGGCGGCGAGAAGCCGGAACCGGTGGCCGCTGAGGCCCTGGCCGAGCTCGAGCGGACCGTTACCCGGCGGGCCGCGGAGCGGCCCGGAGGCAGCTACACGGTTGATCTGCTGGACGATTCCACGCTGGCCGGCGAAAAAGTCCGGGAGGAGGCCGAGGAGGTGACCCGGGCCGTGCGGGAGGAAAGCGACCGGCGGGTGGCCGAGGAGGGGGCCGATCTGCTTTACCACCTGACCGTGCTGCTCAGGTCGCGGGGCGTGGCCCTCGAGCAGGTCATGGAGGTCCTCAATGGCCGCCGGGCCTGACCTCTCATCCCGGCTCAGCCCGACCCTCGACGAGGCGCGCGGGCTGGTCGACGAGGCGAATGTTGTGCCGGTGTCGCTGAGCTTCACCGACGACTGCGAGACCCCGGTGTCGGCCCTGCTCAAACTGCGCGACGGCGGGCCCTGCTTTCTGCTCGAGTCTGCCGAGCGGGGCCAGGTCGGCAGGTACTCGTTCCTGGGGGTCAGGCCCCGGGCGATACTGCGCTGGAGCGAGGGTGAACTGGCCGAGTATCGCGGTGACTCCGTCTCAGCCGACGACGAGCCGTCCGAAGTGATCGAGGCCCCCGACCCCTATCGCGCGCTGTCGGACTACATGGACCGCTACCGGGTCGCATCGCTGCCCGGCATGCCGCCGTTCGCCGGCGGGGCGGTCGGGCTGTTCGGCTACGACCTGGTCCGCACGGTCGAACCGCTGGGGCCACCCAACCCCGACCCGCTGGGACTGCCGGACCTCGCCCTGATGATCACCGACCTGCTGGTCGTTTTCGACCACCTTCACAACGAGTTGACGATCACGGCTTTCGCGTTTGCCGACGACGGCGGGATCGAGGCGGCCTGGAACGGTGCAGCCGAACGGATCGCCGGGGTGCGCGAGCGGCTTCGGGGCCCGGTCCCGGTCGCTGCGGGGGCCGGCCCGGTCGAGCCGCCCGAATTCAAATCGAACGTGAGCCGGGAGCAGTTCGAGCAGACCGTCGCCGACGTGGTCGAGTACATCCACGCCGGCGACGCCTTCCAGGTGGTGCCCTCGCAGCGCTTTTCGGCCGAGGCCAGGGCGGGGGCGCTGTCGGTCTACCGGGGCCTGAGAGCGATCAACCCTTCGCCATACATGTACTTCCTCGAGTTCGGCGACTTCCAGATCGCGGGAGCTTCACCGGAGCCGCTGCTCAAGGTGACCGGCGACCGGGTCGAGATCCGGCCGATCGCCGGCACCTCGCCGCGCGGCGGCAGCGAGGAGGAGGACCGCCGGTTGGCCGAGGCGCTGGTTTCAGATCCCAAGGAGCGGGCCGAGCACGTGATGCTGGTCGATCTCGCCCGCAACGACATCGGCCGCGAAGCCGAGTACGGCTCGGTCGAGGTCGAGGAGTTGATGGTGGTCGAGACCTACTCGCACGTGATGCACATAGTCAGCCGGGTCAGTGGCCGGCTGCGCCCCGGGCTGGGAGCGCTCGACGTGCTGCGATCGGCGCTGCCGGCCGGAACCCTGTCCGGCGCGCCCAAGGTCAGGGCGATGCAGATCATCGACGAGATGGAAGAGGTCAAGCGGTGTTCCTACGGCGGAGCGGTCGGGTACCTGTCATGGGGCGGCGACCTGGACACCGCGATCCACATCCGCACGGCGCTGGTCAAGGACGGCCAGATCCACATCCAGGCCGGCGGGGGAACGGTCGCCGACGCAAAGCCGGCGTACGAGTACGAGGAGTCGGTCAACAAGGCCAAAGCGATGTTCAGGGCGGTCGAGATGGCCTGCGAGAACCCGGACTGGGCCTGAGATGCGCGTTCTGGTGATCGACAACTACGACTCGTTCGTCTACAACCTGGTCCAGTACCTCGGCGAGCTGGGAGCCGAGGTGGACGTCTTCAGAAACGACGTGCGCCCGGTGGCCGAACTGCTCGAGGGCGGCTACGACCGGGTGGTCGTGTCCCCGGGGCCGTGCACGCCCGATGAAGCCGGCATATCGCTCGAGGCGATCCCCGCATTCGCGCGAGCCGGCACCCCCGTGTTGGGGGTCTGTCTCGGCCACCAGGCGATGGTCCAGGCCTTCGGCGGAACGGTGGTACGGGCAGAGCCGGTCCACGGGAAAACCGCCGAGATCAGCCATGACGGGCGGACCGTGTTCACCGGACTGCGCTCTCCGCTGACCGTCGGGCGCTATCACTCCCTGATCGCCGGACCCGACCTGCCGGAAGAGCTCGAGGTGACGTCCCGCTACGACGGCATCGTGATGGGGGTGCGCCACCGCGATCTTCCGGCCGAAGGCGTTCAGTTCCATCCCGAATCGGTGCTCACGCCGGACGGCAAGAAGATGGTCGCGACCTTCATCGGCGCCGGTCCCGGGAGTGACCGCGCGGCCGGTCCCGAACCAGATCGTGAAAGGGGAGCGAGAGATGCCGAATGAGATCCTGACCAGGGCGATCGATGCGGTCGCCTCGGGCAATCACCTGACCGCTGACCATTCTGCGGCGGTGCTGGCCGAGATCATGGGCGGGCGCTCGAGTGAAGTCCAGACCGGAGCGTTCCTGATCGCGCTCAGGACCAAGGGCGAGACCGTGCCGGAACTGGTCGGCCTGGCACGGACCATGCGCGAGCTGGCGGTCCCGGTGGAGACCGGGAGGAGCGACCTGGTCGACACGGCCGGGACCGGTGGCGGGCCATCGACTTTCAACGTCTCGACCACGGCGGCCCTGGTCGCGGCCGGTGCCGGATGCGCGGTCGCCAAGCACGGCAATCGCTCGAGCACGAGCCGGAGTGGATCGGCCGACCTGCTCGAGGCTCTCGGGGTCGAGATAGAAACCGGACCGGAGCAGGTGGGGCGGGCCATAGACGAGATCGGGTTCGGTTTCATGTTCGCCCCCGCCCATCACAGGGCGATGGCTCACGTGGTTCCGGTACGCAAGGAGCTCGCGGTGCGCACCGTCTTCAATTTCCTCGGCCCGCTGACCAACCCGGCCGGGGCCACGCGCCAGGTCGTCGGGGTCGCCGACCGCAGCTACCAGGAATCGATCGCCGAGGCGCTGGCCGGGCTCGGTACCGAACGGGCACTGGTCGTGTCCGGCGACGACGGGCTCGATGAGATCACGATCACCGGCCCGAGCCGGATGATCGAGGTGGTAGACGGCGGGACCCGCGAAATGATCCTGAGCCCCGGGGATTTCGGGCTGGCGACCGCCGATCTCTCCGATGTCGAGGGCGGCAGCCCGGACGAGAACGCCGAGGCGACCCGGGCGGTACTGGCGGGGGAAGAGTCGCCCCGTCGCGATCTCGTCCTGCTCAATGCGGCCGCTGCGATCTATGTGGGTGGCCTGGCGGATGACCTCCCGGCTGCGGTCGAATCGGCCCGTGAGTCGCTCGATTCGGGAGCGGCGGCCCAGGTCCTGGCCCGGCTGGTCGGGTTGGCCGGGGACCGGTAAGGTTTCTCTGTCAAGTGGGAATACTCGACCAGCTAATTTTGGCCGCGGACCGCGGAGTAGAACAGCGTAAGCGCCGGGTACCTGCGGGCGATCTGGCTGCCGGCCTCGGCGAGCGTGGCCAGGACAGGCCGTTTCGCGAGGCCCTTGCCCGGCCCGGCATGTCGATCGTCTGCGAGTTCAAGCGCCGCTCACCGAGCGCCGGTGAGATCGCCCCGGGGGTCGAGTTGCCGGACCAGGTCGGTGCCTACGAGCATGGTGGCGCGGCGGCCCTGTCGATTCTCACCGATGAGACCCACTTCGAGGGCCGGCTGGAAGACCTCGCCCTGGCCCGCGAGAGCTGCAGCCTGCCGATTCTCCGCAAGGATTTCGTGGTCGACCGCTACCAACTGCTCGAAGCGGCGGTCAGTGGCGCCGACGCGGTCCTGCTGATCGCCGGGGTTCTCGACGACGAGCGGTTGCGCTCGTTCCAGGCCGAGGCGGTAGAGCTCGACCTGGACTGCCTGGTCGAGGTTCACGGCGCGGCCGAACTCGAACGGGCGCTGCTGAGTGGCGCCGAAGTGATCGGGATCAACAATCGCAATCTCGACACCGGGGTTGTTGACGTCGCCACCACCTACGAGTTGATGACTGATGTTCCGGCCGGCAAGATCGTGGTCTCGGAGAGCGGGATCTCCACCCGGGACGAGCTGGTCGAGCTCGAGCGGGTCGGGGTCGACGCAGCCCTGATCGGCGAGGCGCTGATGAGGGCGCCCGATCCGGCGGCCAAGGTGACCGAGCTGGCCGGCCGCGACGATCTGACCAGTGAGAACTTCCTGCCCTGACCGCCGGCTGCGGATCCGCCGGCCGCTTTAGCGAAGCTTAGGAAACGGCTTACCCCAGGCCAAAGGTCCGCCGCGAGGATCCCGGCATGAACAGTCGCGGCAGTTCCTTCAGGTCGGTATTCCTCTCGGCATTCCTCGGCGGGCTCCTGGTGGCCACCCTCGGCTTCGCCGCCGTGTCGGCCGGATGGGTCGGCAAGACCGAGCGGACGACCACGACCGTCGCGACTGCGGCACCGGTTTCGAACGATGCCGATCCCAACCTGGTCAACCAGATATACGAACGGGACGGGGCCGGAGTCGGCTTCATCACCGCCAGCGGCGCACCGGCCGGTTCCTCGGGCACCGACCCGTTCGGGCAGTCGGAAGGCGGGACCGCGACCGGTTCCGGATTCCTGATCGACAAGGACGGGCACATCGTGACCAACAACCACGTCGTGGAAGGGGCCCGGGAACTCACCGTCAAACTCGGGGACTCGGAGACCAGCTACAGCGCCGAACTGGTGGGTAGTGATGCATCGACCGACCTTGCGCTGCTGAAGATCGATGCCCCGGGAGATCAGTTGCGACCACTCGAGATCGGCGACTCGGACAAGCTCGAGGTCGGCGACCCGGTTGTCGCGATCGGCAACCCTTTCGGCCTGAACAGCACCGTGACCACCGGCATCGTCTCGGCTCTCCAGCGCGAGATCCAGAGCACCAACGGGTATTCGATCTCGGAAGTGATCCAGACCGACGCGGCGATCAACCCGGGCAACTCGGGCGGGCCGCTGATCAACACCGAAGGGCAGGTCGTCGGGGTGAACTCCCAGATCGCCACCGGCGGCAGTGGCGGCGGTAACGTCGGCATCGGCTTCGCGGTGCCTTCGTCCACGGTCAAGGACGTGGTCAGTCAGATCAGGGACAGCGGCAAGGTCGAGCACGCCTATCTCGGCGTCAGTGGCGCGACGCTGAACCCGGAGATCATCGACGCACTCAATCTCGAAGTCGAGCGTGGCGTGCTGGTTCAGGATCTGACCAGCGGCGGTCCGGCGGACGACGCCGGGGTCAAGGGCGGCGATACGCCGGTCACGGTCGGTTCCCAGCAGGTGCTGTCCGGTGGCGACGTGATCACCGCGATCAACGGCGATGAGATCAGCACGATGGAAGAGGTCGTCGGGGTGATCAACGAAGCCGAGGTCGGCGACACGGTCGACGTCTCCGTAGACCGCGATGGTGAATCCAGGGACTTCCAGGTCGAGCTCGGCCTCCGGCCGGACAATGCTTCCGGGAACGGAAGCGGCCAGGCCCCACCTCAGGATTCGCAGCAGCTGCCGCCCGGATTCGGCCAGTAGCCGGCGGGATCCGGGCTCCGGCCGGCGGAGCCCCGGACTGAATCGCCGACGGTCATGTCGCGTCGTCCCCGGCCCCGGCGTCGTCGTTGAAATACCCTTGATCGTCGATGAAGGTCAAGATCTGCGGCATAACGAACCTGGAAGACGCCGAGGAGTCCGTGCGACTCGGCGCATGGGCGATCGGCCTGGTTCATCACCGGCGCAGCCCGCGTTCGGTCAGGGCCACGGACGCGGCCGAGATCGGCGCCGCCTTCCGGCGTGACTGCGAGATCGTCGGGGTCTTCGTCAACCCGACCCTGGAGCGGGTGGTCAACGCCGTCGAGAACGCCCATCTCAGCATGGTTCAGCTGAGCGGTGAGGAGGGGGCCTCGTTCTGCAGCGAGGTCGCTCGCCGTACAGGGGTCAAGGTGATCAAGGCGATCCATGTGTCCAGCGCAGCCGACATCCACCAGTCAGAGGCCTACCGCACCGACTTCCATCTTTTCGATACGGCGGCTTCCTCT
>JBGUDX010000059.1:0-7700 GCA_041821645.1 Acidobacteriota bacterium | reverse complement strand
AGCAGGACGCTGGCGGCGCCACCGGCTCATCCAAGCCCTACTGATCGTCTGAGACAAGTGAGAACGCCAGCATCACTCCGCCGCCGAACAGGGTGAGCAGGACCAGCGCGACCCCGAGGTAGAGGCCCGGACCCGAATCCGAGACAAGGGTGAGCGTCCAACCGATCGCGGCGGCGACCAGGGTGGCTGCGACGATTCCCTTCCCGGCCGGATCGAGTCCTTCGACCGGCCGGCCCGACCCGGTGTCGGCAATTTCGCCGCCCGGGTCGAAGCGGCCGCCCAGCACGAGGCCGTAGAGCAGCAGCAACGAAGGGATCAGTATGAGCAGGCCGATCGCGACCGAAACCAGCAGGCCGATTATCACGTTGTTGCCCGCCGCCGCCGACTCTATGGTCAGACCGGGAAGCATCTCCGGCTCCTGGGCCAGGCCCCAGCCGGCGACCATTGCCACCACTGCCGCCGCAGCCGAAAAACGGGCGAGGTCGAACCTCCGCACCGTCAGCGAGGCGATCGTGAGCAATCCGGCCACGGCGGAAATCAGGACGGCGACCAGCCCTGCGCCGGAGGTCAGTCCGTCGTAGACCCGGCCGGCGTCCTCGTTCAACACTGCGATCCCGATCACCCCGACCACCCCGGCGACCACCCCGGCTACCAGTCCGCGGGTGCGGAAGGCCTCGGACAGCTCGTTCCGCCCGGTTCGCCGGGCGTCGCCGGCGAGGTATACGGCGGCCAGGTAGGCGCAGACCGTGACCGCCAGGATCCCGATCATGATCGAGGTCGGGTTGAGCCAGCTGGTGAAAAGGTCGCCGGCAGCGTTTCCGGCCGGGACCTCTCCGGCGACCAGAGCGCCGACCACCGATCCGAGCATGAACGGCGTGAGAAAAGATGCGGCGGTCGCCAGGACCCAGACCCATGTGCGGTCCTCGACGCCGCTGACCATGTAACCGACCGCTCTCATGATGATCCCGAGACAGGCCAGCAGCAACGGAATCCAGAGGGTCGAGAAGATCGATGCGAAGACCTCCGGGTAGATGGTCCAGCAGACGACCAGTACGAAGATCAGCCACACGTGGTTGGCCTCCCAGACCGGGGCCATCGCCTGGTGAGTGGCGACACGGATCTCCTTGCCACGCTTTCCCCGGGCGGTGAGCGACCAGAACGGCGCCCCGAAATCGGCACCGGCCAGGACCACGTAGGCCGCGATGCCGAGCAGAATCAGGATTGCCGGTATTTCGGCCAGGGTCATCGCTTCACCTCCTGTTCGGGCCCGGACGTCGGCTCGTCTCCGGGGTCGGTCTCCATAGCGGCGATCTCCGGCGGGAACGGAGTCCGGGCGATCCGCCGCAGGACCCACCAGGTCGCGACGATCAGCAGCGCATACACCACAGCGAGCACCCCGTATCCGAACACGATGCCGTCGGCGCCGGTCACCGCCTCTTCGGTCCTCATCACCTGGTAGACGACCCAGGGCTGCCGGCCGACTTCAGTGGTGACCCAGCCGGCGATCAGCGCGACGACCGCGGCCGGCCCGGCCAGGATCACGGCCCGGTAGAACCACTTGCTGCGAGGTAGCTGTCTCCTTCGGATCCAGGCGAACAGGAACCAGACCGCCAGGGCGGCCAGGCCGGTGCCGATGCCGACCATGGTCTGGAAAGCGATACGAACCACGTTGACCGGGGGGCGGTCCTCCTCGGGGACCGTTTCAAGGCCCTGCACGGTCGCGTTGGGGTCGTGGTAGGCGAGCAGCGAGAGCATCTTCGGGATCTCGATCCCGTACTCGATCGTATTCTCGTCGGTGTACCAGCCGAGGATGGTCTCCGGCGCCCCCTCGGTCGTCTTGTACAGCCCTTCGAATGAGGCCAGCTTGATCGGCTGGTCCTCGGCCACCGCCCGGGCCGACCAGTCGCCGATCAGGATCTGGGTGGGGGCGGCCAGGCAGGCGAGCGCAAGCGGTACGACCATCGCCGTGCGGAAGTAGATTCCGCGCCTGCCGCGCAGCCAGCCGACGGCATAGACCCCGGCGATGCCGAAGCCGACCACGATGAAGGCGGCGAGGTACATGTGGGTCATCTGAGGCCACAGGTGTCCATTGCCGAACAGCGCCTCCCAGGGGCGGACGTTGACCACCTCTCCGGCCGCGTTGACGTCGAAGCCGGAGGGGCTGTTCATCCAGGCATTGACCGATATCACCAGTAGCGAGCCGGTGATGCCGGCGGCCATCGCCGGTATTCCCGAAAGCAGGTGACGCTTCGGCGAAAGACGGTCCCACCCGTAAACGTAGATCGTGATGAAGATCGCCTCGATGAAGAAGGAGAACCCCTCCAGCCCGAACGCCAGGCCGAAGACGTCGCCGAACGACGACATGAAACCGGGCCAGAGCAGCCCCAGTTCGAAGCTGAGCAGCGTGCCGGTGACCACGCCCGCGGCAAACAGGGTGATCATCACTTTCGACCAGCGTCGCGCGATCTCCGTGTAGTGCGCCTTGCCGGTCCGCAGCCCGAGCCACTCCATGAAGATCACCAGGGCGGGAAAGGCGACTCCGAAGCAGACCAGCGGGATGTGGATCGCAAACGAGAGCGCCTGCATCTGCCGGGCCTCGAGCAGGTAGTCCTGGTCGACCGGCGGAAACGAGGACGAGGCGGCGGCGAGCAGCGCGAACACCACCCGAGCCTATCTGCAGACGGCGACGGTCGGCAAGCGGGGCCGACCGCAGGCGGATCAGCCGATCGAGACCATTCGCTCGATCGGCAAACGGGCCCGTTCTGCCAAGTGCTCGTCGACCTTGACCTCGTACTTGAGATCGCGCAGGGAGTCGCGCAATTTCGGCAGGGTGATCATCTTCATGTACTTGCAGACGGCCATCCGGTTTGCCTCGATTAATTCCGCCTTCGGCGCCGCCTGGTGCATCGGGTACAGCATGCCGTTCTCGGTCGCGACGACGTAGCTGCCCTCGGGGTTCTCCCGGACCCGCTTGATCATGCCCGAGGTGGAGAGCATGTGCACGCCTTCGGAATCGATTTCACCCGAAGCCACGTATTCCATCGCCTGGCTCGCACAGCCGCATTCAGGATGGATCAGGAACTCCGCTTCCGGATGCTGCTCGCGGGTTCGCTTGATGTCGTCGGGACGGATTCCGGCGTGAACGTGGCATTCGCCGTCCCAAACGTGGAAGCGGCTTCGCCGTTCGGGGTCGTCGATCAGGCCGGTTTCCCGCTCGACGAATGCGCCCAGCCACATGTCGGGCCCGAACAGGATTTCCGTGTCGGGGCCCCGCTCCTCCCAGATGTGCTGGACCACCTTGACCGCGTTCGACGAAGTACAGCAGTAGTCGGTCTCCGCCTTGACCTCGGCCGAGGTATTCACGTACATGACCACCACCGCTCCCGGGAATTTCTGCTTCCACTCACGCAACTGGTCGGCGTCGATCGAATCGGCCAGCGAGCAGCCGGCGTCGGGGTCGGGAATCAGTACTTTTTTCTCGGGCGAGAGGATCGAAGCCGTCTCGGCCATGAAATGAACCCCGCAGAAGGCGACCACCGCGGCGTCGGTGGCTTCCGCCTGTCTGGACAGCCCCAGCGAGTCACCGGTGTAGTCGGCGACGTCCTGGATTTCGGGAACTTCGTAGTTGTGGGCCAGGATCACCGCGTCACGCCGGGCGGCGAGATCGCGGATCTCGCCGCTCAACTGCTCGATCAATCCGGCATCGAGCGGGGCCGGCAGGCCGGGCTGGATCATCGGGAGTTCTTCGATCGCCATACGGCTAACTTTACGCCTTTGGCAACGGCCGCAATCGCGGGGGCTTCCCGCTGCGGTTCCTATCGGGCCGGCTCGATCAGCAGACTCAGATCGAGGGCGGGCGCCGAATGGGTCAGGGCGCCGATCGAGATGAAGTCGATACCGGTTTCGGCCACGGCCCGGACGTTATCCAGACCTATACCGCCTGAAGCCTCCAGTTCCACCCCGCCGCCGGCCGCTTCACGGGCTGCCACCGCCTCCTTCAACCCGGACGGGGTCATGTTGTCGAGCAGGATCCGGTCGGCCCCGACCTCGAGCGCCTCCCGCACCTGCTCCGGACTCTCGGCCTCGACCTCGATCATCAGGCCGGGGCTGAACTCGCTGCACGCCCGTACGGCCTCGGCCACACCACCGGCTATCTCGATGTGGTTCTCCTTGATCAGCACACCGTCGTACAGACCGATCCGGTGGTTCAGCCCGCCTCCCCACGACACGGCCCGCTTCTCCAGCAGTCGCATGCCGGGGGTCGTCTTGCGGGTATCGAGGATCCGGACCCCGGTACCGGCCACGGCATCGACGAACCGCGCGGTGAGGGTGGCGACGCCGGAAAGGTGCCCGAGGAAATTGAGGGCGACCCGTTCCCCGGCCAGCAGCGTCCTGGCCGGGCCGGTGATCAGCGCGATGTCGCGGGGCACCTCCTCGTGCCAGTGGCCCTCGATCACGGTCCGGTCGATTTCGAGGGAGCCGAGCCGGCTGAAGACTTCTTCGACCACGTCCAGGCCGAAAACCACCCCTGGCCCTTTCTGAACGATGTGGGCCCGTGCCTCCCGGCCGGCCGGTACGGTCGCCTCGGCGGTCACGTCGCCGCTTCCGATGTCCTCTTCCAGCGAAGCCCTGATCAGCTCCGCTGTTCCGTCGGGGAGAATGCCCATATGCCAAGCCTAAGCGTCCCGGCCGGGCGGGGTCCGGCGGCGCCTGAAACCATTCGCGACACGGCCGCGATGGAGACCTTCAGCCACACCCTGTTCGACACCCGCTTCGGTCCTGCGGCGATCGCCGCAACCGGCCGGGGCGTCGTTCGACTGGCCTTGCCCGCCCACGACCCGGACGAACTGGTTGAGGAAGTCGCGGTCAACTCCGGCCTGGTCCCGTCCGACGGCGGCGACTTCGCAAGCGACTACGGGATCGACGACATGGTCGGGGCGGTGGACGCCTTCCTCGACGGGAAGTCGACCGACATCGATCTGGCGATCGACTGGCGCCTCGCCTCCGGATTCACCCGCCGGATCCTCCAGGCGACCATGGAGATCCCCTACGGCGAGACCAGAAGCTACGGTGAAATCGCGACCGGCGCCGGCTGCCCCCGGGCCCACAGGGCCGCCGGGACCGCGCTCTCGAAGAACCCGGTGGCTCTGGTCATCCCCTGCCACCGGGTGATCCGCAGCGACGGAAAACCCGGGGCCTACGGCCGCGGAAGCGAGGGCAGGAAACTGAAACGCGCGCTGCTGGCCCTGGAGGCGGACCGGTCCTGAACACCGGGTCCCGGCCGGACAGGTCAGGCGGTGCGGTTCAGGTACTCCCGGATGAAGCCGTCGATGTCGCCGTCGAGGACCCGCTGGGCGTCGCCGACCTCGAATTCGGTCCGGTGGTCCTTGACCATCGTGTACGGGTGGAGCACGTAACTGCGGATCTGTGACCCCCAGGCGACATCCTTCACCTCGCCACGCTCCTGGCTGACCACCTCGGCCCGCTTGCGCTCCTCGAGTTCGACCAGCTTGGAACGCAGCATCTGCATTGCGACCGCCTTGTTCTGGGTCTGAGAGCGCTCGTTCTGGCACTGGACCACCACCCCGGTCGGCTGGTGTGTGATCCGCACCGCCGAATCGGTCTTGTTGACGTGCTGACCGCCCGCCCCCGAGGCCCGGTAGGTGTCGATCCGGAGGTCACTGTCGTCGATCTCGACCTCGACGTTTTCATCAACCGTCGGGGCGACGTCTACCTGCGCAAAGCTGGTGTGGCGCCGGGCCGACGAGTCGAATGGAGAGATCCTGACCAGCCGGTGAACCCCTCGCTCGGCCGCGATCAGGCCGTAGGCGTTCTCGCCCTTGAGGATGAAGGTCGCCGACTTGAGCCCCGCTTCGTCACCCTCGGAGGCCTCTTTCATCTCGACCGAAAACCCGCGACGTTCGGCCCAGCGCAGATACATCCGCAACAGGATCTCGGCCCAGTCCTGGGAATCGGTGCCTCCCGCCCCGGCGTGGACCGTGACGATCGCGTCTCCGCTGTCGTAGGTTCCGCTGAACAACCGGGCCTCTTCGAGCTCGTCCAGCCGTCCCTCGATCGTTTCGAGCTGTTCGTCCAGCTCGGCCGCCATCTCCTCATCGGTCTCGGCCATCTCGGCCATCTCAGCCAGGTCACCAGCCTCGGACTGGAGTGAGCGGAACACCTCCAGCTTGCGCTGGGTGCGCGAATGCTCGGCCGAAACGGCCGCAGCCGAATCCTGGTCGTCCCAGAATCCAGGCTTCTGCATCTCACCTTCGAGCCTCTCGATCCCGGTCTCGAGCGCGGCCGGATCGAGATAGTCGTCGAGCAGAGCGATGTGCTCGCGGATCGCGGCGAGCCGGGCAGGGATCGATTCCAGGTTGACAGCTTCGGCCATTCGAGCAGAGTAGATGATGTCCGCGGCAGGGAACCCGGCCCCGCCGCGGAACCGGCCATGACCAGCCCCGCCGCGGTTGACGAGTGGGTTCGCCCGCCCCGGCTGTCGCGTCAGGGCCGGATGAGCGAAGATGGACGGGATGAAACCGGGGACGAAGGCGGTGGTGGCCGGTGGCACCGGCTCGCTCGGGACCGAGGCCTGCCGGCAGCTGGCGGCAGCTGGATTCGAGACGGTCTCGCTTTCGCGACATCCACCGGGCGCCCCACTGCCCGGAGTCGAGCACCGGACAGGCGACCTGCGCACCGGCGCCGGCCTGGACGAGGCACTGGCCGGGGCCCACTTGGTGATCGATGCCGCCAATGCGGTGAAGTCGCCGGGCGGAGTGCTGATCGAGGGAACCGCCGGCCTGATCGAGAAGAGCAGGCAGGCCGGAGTCGGCCACTACATCGGGGTATCGATCCTGGGCTGTGAGAACGTCAATTTCGGCTACTACAGGGCCAAGGTTGCGCAGGAAGCCGTGGTCCGGGAGGCTGCGATCGGCTGGAGCCTGATCAAGGCGACCCAGTTCCACGAGCTTCTGGCCTCCGCTTTCGAGGCTCTTGCGAAGTACCGGATCTCCCCGCGCGGCTCAATTCCACTCCAGCCGACAGACGCCGCAGTGGTGGTCAGGCGCCTGGTCGAGATCGCCGAGGTCGGCCCGGTCAACCGGAGCGAGCACGTCGGGGGTCCCGAGATCTCGGATCTGAGCACCCTGGCAAAGCAGTGGCAAGAGAAATCCGGACGGGGCTGTCTGGCTATGCCGGTCCCCGTAGCCGGCAAGACCGGCAGGGCGCTCCGGGCCGGCGGGCTGACCGATTCCGCGGCGGCTACCCCCGGGCCGACATTCGCCGAGTGGCTGGAATCCGGACCATCAATCCCACCGGCCTGACCGGCGCCGGGCCGCTTTCACCAGCCCCGCTCGCATTCGCTCTCGAACACCGCCCGAGCTTCCGCCCGCTCCGCGAACGGTCGCCAGGATCTGACCTTTCCCCGGTGCAGCCCGAACAGCCAGGCCATCTCGTCGGTAGCCGCGTGTGATCTGTCCTCTTCCCAGTGCCAATGCCGCCTGATCTCGGCAAGCGCCAGGCCGCCCAAAACCTCCACGGAATCGATCTCGATCGTCTGCTGGACCCCCCCGGGGCTGCGGGTCGCCCAGGCCCGGGCCGCGTCATGCCCGGTTCGCAGCCCTTTCATCGAGTGAATCTGGATCTCGGGGTTGAGTGTTTCCACGAAGCGATCCAGGTCTGCCCGGTTGAACGATTCGATG
>JBGUDX010000058.1:0-7779 GCA_041821645.1 Acidobacteriota bacterium | reverse complement strand
GGCATGGTCGCTGTCGGCCACGTGGGAGCAGAGAACCTTGCCTTCCGGGGTCTCGTGGAAGCACTCCATCGGGGCGATCTGCCCTTCGAGCGCCTCGACCACCTCGAGCATGGTTATCTTCTCCGCCGGGAGGGCGAGGCTGTAGCCGCCGCGGGCGCCCCTGGTCGAAGTGACCAGTTCGGCCCGGCGCAGCTTCGCCACCAGATGCTCCAGATAGGACAGCGGAAGGCGCTCGGCCTCGGCCACGGCGCTCAGCGAGACCGGTCCCGAATCCGGCTGTCGGCCCAGCTCCACCATCAGGCGGACCCCGTACTCGGCTTTGGTCGAAAACAGCATGAATCCATACCCTAGAGCATTAGTCAGGTATCTTCGCCCGTCGGCGGCGATTCCGCATCAGGCGCCGTTTGAGGCGCCGCCAGGGGGAGACGGTGAGCGTTCCTCCCGCCGAGGACCGGAAGACCCCGGCCAGCACTGATCCCTCGAATTCGCCGGGGTGCGGCAGCTCGATCCTGATCTCGACCTGGCCCGGGCTGGAATGGGATGTCTCGGACATTCCGGGGACCAGTCGCTCGAACAATTCCCGGGCCGAGTTGTTCTCGACCAGGACGAGAGCGAGGAAGAATTCGATCCCTTCTTCTGACGCCCTGCGGGCCAGGCGTCTGAGCAGGGCGGTGCCGAGACCGTGGCCGTGCCAATTGTCGGCCACGATGATCGCCACCTCGGCCTCGTTGCTCGGTCGCGTGCGAACGTAGCGGGCGACGCCTATCAGTGAGCCGTCCTCCGGGTCGATCGCGATCAACGCTTCGTGATCGACGTGGTCGATCTCGGTCAGGTAAGCCAGATCGCTCTCGCTCAGCCTCGCGACCGGTGCGAAAAACCGCTGGAATCTGGTCCGGGGTGTGAGCTCCTCGAAGCCGGCGGTCATCAGCGGCTTGTCGTTCGGCTGGATCGGCCGGATCAGGAATTCGACCCCCGGTTCGAGCGTGACCCGTTCGCTCGCCGGCACCTTGTGACCCGCCGCCTCGCCGGTCACGGCTCGATCAGCCCCTGCCGGATCGCGAAGCGGACCAGTTCGACCCGGTCGCGCATGCCGAGTTTCTTCATCGCGTTGGCCCGGTGGTTTTCCACGGTCTTCTCGGAAAGGTGCAGCATCGCGGCGATCTCCCGGGTCGTGTTCGCCTCTGCCACCAGCTTGACGATTTCCTCTTCGCGCGGTGTGAGCCCCGATTTGTCCTGTTCGCCGCGTTCCAGCACGTCGCGGATCAGGGCGCGCTGTGCGCCCGGGCTCAGAAACGGCTCCCCCCGCTGAACCGACCGGATTGCCTCCAGCAGGTCGGAGTCGGCCTGCGACTTGAGCACGTAGCCGGAGGCGCCGGCCTTGAGCGCTTCGAACAGGTAGCGCTCGTCGTCATGCATCGAGAGGATCAGGACAGCGACATCGGGCGCCTGCTGCTTGATTTCGCGGGTCGCCTGAAGGCCGGTCAATCCCGGCATCTTGACATCGAGGATCGCCAGATCGGGTCGCTCGCCGATCACCAGGTCCCGGGCCGACAGGCCGTCGGCCGCTTCGCCCACCACTTCGATGTCGTCCTGTCGCTCCAGCAGCAGCCGGATTCCGGAGCGCACGATTCCGTGGTCGTCGGCGATCACGATTTTCATTGCGCGCCCGCCTGGTCGGCCGGTCGCCGGTCGCTCTTTCCGCTGCGGTCGGGGACGGCCAGCCGGACCGTCGTGCCCCGGCCGGGACGGGATTCGATGTCGAGTTCCCCGTCGACCAGCAGGGCCCGCTCGCGCATGCCTCCGAGGCCGAGGCCGGTGTTCGCCTCGGCGAATGTGAAGCCGGTGCCGTCGTCGGAGACCTCCAGCACGACCCGGTCATCTTCCCGCTTCAGGGTGACCTCGATCCGGCCGGCCCCGCTGTGGCGGATCGCATTGCCGAGCGCCTCCTGGGAGACGCGGTAGATCACCAGCTGGGTGTCCGGATCGAGTCGCCCGGGATCGTGTTCGCAGGTGAACCCGGTTTCGACCCCGGGGCGTGCCAGCTGCTCGACCTGACCGCCGATTGCGGCCTTCAGGCCCAGATCGTCGAGCGCGGTCGGCCGCAGCTGGCGGGCCACGGCAAGCAGCTCGTCCATCGCCCGATGGGCCAGCTCCCTGGTCTCGGCGATCTCCGCGGCCAGCTCGGGCGGCGCGGTCGCCCGTGCGGCTTCGAGCCGGAGCAGCACCCCGGTCAGCGACTGGTTCACCTGGTCGTGCAGGTCGCGGGCGACCCGGGCCCGCTCCTCCTCCTGTGCCTCCAGGGCCGCGCTGGAGCTGCGTCGGCGCTCGGCTTCGAGACGGCGCATCATCCCGAGGAAGGCGAGTTCCAGCCGTTCGACCTCCTCGGTCTCGGCCTTGCCGTCGATCCCGGGGGGCAGGTTTGCGCCGGGCGTGCTCAGATCGACCTTCTCCATCTCGTCAATCAGGCTCTCGAGCGGATTGAAGCGACGACGCAGCAGGGCGATGTTCAGCAGGCAGGTCAGGCCGACCGCGACCGCCACGAGCGGGATCAGTGCTTCGGCCCGGCCCGAGTCGAGCCCGGTCACCAGCGCCGCGGCGATCGTGGCCAGGGTGACCATCGCCGCGTTCAGGAGCAGGACTTCGGTGAAGATCGGTCGGTTCTTCATCTCGGCTTAGTCTTCTGCATCGCCCGGCGGGGCGGTAGGGGGCGGAGGAAACGACTCGGGGGTTTTCCCCTATGGACATATTTAGACAGCTGGGGGAGACTTCGCATCCCGGTCCTCCGGGCAGGTACCCGTATCAGGCAGATCAAGGAGATTCGATGACCACCACCAGGCAGTCAACATTCAGCGCGACCCTCAGGACGACGCTCCTGCTGGCGACCCTCTCGGGCCTTCTTGTCGCGATCGGCTATCTGGTGAGCGGGGGAAATCCGGGCACCACTCTGATGTTCCTGGGCTTCGCGGTGGCGATGAACTTCTTCTCCTACTTCTTCAGCGACAAGATGGCGCTGAAGATGAGCCGCGCCCAGCCGATGGAGGAGTCGGAGAACCCGCAGTACTTCCAGATGGTGCGTGAACTCTGTCAGCGGGCCGAGATCCCGATGCCGAGGCTCTACGTGATCCCCCAGGACCAGCCCAACGCATTCGCCACCGGCCGTAACTACAACCACTCGGCGGTCGCCGTGACCGAGGGCATCACCCGTCTGCTCTCGGCCGACGAGCTTCGAGGGGTTGTGGCCCACGAGCTTGCGCACATCAAGCACCGCGACATCCTGATCCAGACCGTGGCGGCCACGATCGGAGCCGCGATCACCTACATCGGCTACATGCTGCTCTGGTTCGGCAACGACAACAATTCGCCGCTCGGCCTGGTCGGCGCGCTGGCGATGGTGCTGCTCGCCCCGATGGCGGCCGCGATCATCCAGATGGCGGTTTCCCGCCAGCGTGAGTACGCGGCCGACGCCGGTGGCGCCGCGATCAGCGGCAACCCCGAGTCCCTTGCCAGCGCCCTGCTGAGAATGGAGCAGGGGGCCGAGAACATCCCGATGAAAGGCCACGTCAGCGAGGCCTCCGAGCCGCTGTACATCGTCAAGCCGTTCAAGGCCAAGGGCATGGCCAGCCTCTTCTCGACCCACCCCCCGATCGACGAGCGGGTCGAGCGGCTCCGCCAGATGCGCCCCTCGCTCTAGCCGGGAAAGCCGCCATCCGCGCAACTGCCGGTGGGGCTCAGCCCTCTGCCCGGGTGGAGGCGTTTTCTTCTTCACCGGGGGCGAGTTCGAACAGGCCCCATGGAGGGTTGGCGTTGACCAGGCGGCCCGGCCGGCAGGTGGCCCGGAAGCTCGAGAACCGCAGGTCAGCGTGGCTGCCCGTCACCGTGTAGTCGCCTTCCGGCAGGTTGGCCCAGAGAACGCCGCCGTCCCCGGTGGACCGGTCGAGTTCCGGAGTCGGGATGACTTCTGAGTTGAAGTAGACCGGCTCGACCGGCGACGCGCCGTCCCGATCGGTGAGCCGGGCTTCTGCATCAGCGATCCCGTGCGGGCGGAAGTCGTGGAAGTCGTTGAAATCGCCGAAGCCGCGGCCCTCCTTCTGGAAGAAGGTCGAGACAACCGCGCTGCCCAGCAACTCGTTGCTCTCGGGGTCTCTTTCGGCTCCGACGATCTCGGCCATCGCGTTGTAGACGTTCTCTTCGGGAGTCTGGAAGTTGATCCGTTCGAGGTCCCGACCGCAGGTGAAAAACGTCTGCAGATAGGTCCGGTGGTATCCGGGCATCGAAACGTACGGGGTGATCAGGGCCCGGTCGGGCACCTGCAGGCGATAGTCGCCGTCGGGTCCCGCCACCGTCCCGATCTCCGGGAATTCGGCGATCCCGATCTCGGCGCCCTCGAGCCGGTCCGTGTTGCCACCGAAGACGAAGGCGTAGGCGTTGCCGCTGACCGATACTTGGCCGGCGGTATCGTGGTTGCTGCGATTCGGCACCAGGGACCTCCGTTTGCTTTGTCCTGACCGGTAGCCCGGTCCCGGCTCCGGTTCCGGAGCCTGCCCGGCACTCTAGCCGGGATCCGGAGGCCCGAGTTCGGTGGTCGGGATTTCCGGGAATCGGCCACCGGAGCCGCTCACCCGCTATAGTTTATGAAGTACTGGAAACCTGATAGAGATTTAGGGGATTCACACAGATGTCAGCCGACGCGACCAAAACAGTTTCAGTTCAGGAGATAACTCCCTCGGAGGCTTTCGGGGAGATCCAGGATTCCGAGGTCGTTCTGATCGACTCGCGCGAGCCGCACGAGTACGCCGAGGCGCACCTCGAGGGCGGCATCCTGGTTCCGCCGGCCACCATCGCCGCGGACATAACGCAGAAGGCACCGGACCGGACCGCCCGCACGATCGTTTACTGCCGCGTCGGGGCCCGCTCGCTGGCGGCGGCGGAGCAACTCGCCGAACTGGGCTACGAGGACGTCGCCTCGGTGGACGGCGGAATCATCGAGTGGCAGGACCAGGGCCTGCCGGTCGTGGCGGCCTCCGCCCTCACGCCCGAGCAGCGCGATCGCTATTCCCGCCACACCCTGCTGCCCGAAGTCGGAGTCGACGGCCAGGTCAAGCTGCTGGACGCCAAAGTCCTCCTGCTCGGCGCCGGCGGTCTCGGTGCCCCCACCGCGCTCTACCTGGCGGCGGCCGGAATCGGCAAGATCGGCCTGGTCGATGACGACGTGGTCGACTCGTCGAACCTGCAGCGCCAGGTGATCCACAACACCGAGCGGGTGGGCGAGTCGAAGACGAGCTCGGCCCGGAAGACGATCGAGGCGCTCAACCCGGACGTCGAAGTCGTCGAGTACGACTTCCGCCTCAACTCCGACAACATCATCGAGACGATCGCCGACTACGACATCGTGGTCGACGGCGCCGACAACTTCCCGACCCGGTACCTGCTGAACGACGCCGCGGTCCGCCTGGACAAACCGGTCGTTTCGGCTTCGATCCTCTCTTTCGACGGCCAGATCTCGACCTTCCTGCCGTATGAGGGACCGTGCTACCGCTGCCTCTACCCGACCCCGCCGCCACCGGAGCTCGCCCCGAGCTGCTCGGCCAACGGCGTGCTCGGCGTGATGGCCGGCGTGATGGGGCTGCTCCAGGCCAACGAGGTGATGAAGCTGGTCCTCGGGATCGGCGAGCCGCTGGTCGGGAGGCTGCTGCTCTACGAAGCTCTCGGCACCCGTTTCACCGAGCTGAAGGTGCGGCGTGATCCCGAGTGCCCGATCTGCGGCCCCGACGCCGCGGAGATCCCGGATTCCGAGTTGGGCGAGTTCCCCGACTACCAGGCTTTCTGCGGCGCCTGAACCGGCCCGCCGAACCGCTAGGATCCCGCCATGCCGACCGTCAAGGTTCCCCCAGTGCTCCGTCAACACACCTCCGGTGCTGCCGAAGTCACCGTCGGAGGCTCGACCGTGGGCGAGGTCCTGCGGGGCCTGGCCGGTGAGTACCCGGAAACGCGCGAGCAGCTCTTCTCGGAAGAAGGCGAGTTGAACCGCTTCGTCAACGTCTACCTCAACGACGAAGACGTGAGGGTGCTGGACGGGCTCGAGACCGCCGCTTCGGATTCGGACACGGTGATGATCCTCCCGGCGATGGCCGGCGGAGCCTGCTGAGCCGACTCGGGCAGCGGTCGTAGCCATGCGGAGTCGCCGTGACCCAGTCGGGTCGGCGGTATGCTGACTGATACCGGTCGAGTTCAGATCTGACCCACCGCAAGGAGAGGCGCGAGCACGATGCTTGATTCACGCAAGAGGCAAGGTCTGCTGGCATCGGCGTTACTGCTCATCGCCTTTCTTGCACCGGCCGGTGGGACCGCGCCGACTAGTTCCTTCTCGACCGCCGCGGCAGACTTTCCCCCCGGAGATCTGCGGCCCGGCAATTGGCGGCTCAAACTGAACAGGGAGGTCCCTGTACTGAGATACCGGAATCAGGTCGGCGTAGGTGAGATCCAGGTTTCGCATTCCGGGAAGGGCGGTGCCCGCCGCGCGACTCTCTGTCTGAGGCGGGGCCGCTGGCAAAATGCGATCCGCCACATCGGCGATCGATGCGAAAGACTTTGGAAAGTCTCCGGGTCATCCGCCGCAATTTTCGTGAAGTTCCTATCGTTCAAGATGAGGGACGGGGCCCGATCGGGCGCGTATTCCACCAGGGCGGTTCTCAGGGCTCGGCGGTACGAGACCAGGAAGGTTCGAATCAAACTCCGGATCGGCCGACCGGACCGCTGGTAGACCGGACCGCTGGTAATCAGGAGGTCAGCAGGCCGCCGTCCACCGGAAGCACGGAGCCGGTCACGTAGGAGGAGGCGTCGCTGGCCAGGAAGATCGCCGCGGCGACCAGCTCGCGGGCCTCTCCCTTGCGGCCGGCCGGCACCCGGTACATCATCTGGTCGAGGTAGCCGTCGGGGAATTGGTCGGTCATCTCGGAGGCGAAGAATCCAGGCGCGAGCGCGTTGACCCGGATCCCCTTGCGTCCGGTCCACTGCTGGGCGAGATCGCGGGTCAGGCCGATGATCGCGGCCTTCGAGGAGGCGTAGGCGGCCTGTGGGAGGAAGGCTGAAGTCGAGCCGAGGACGCTGCCAATGTTGATGATGCTGCTGCCTTCCTCCATCGCCCGGCCACAGGCCTGGGCCATGAAGTAGGAGCCGTTCAGGTTGATATCGATCACCCGCCTGAAGTCGTCCGGGTCTTCCCGGGTCGCCGGTGCCGCGGTGCCGATCCCGGCGTTGTTGATCAGCACGTCGACCTTGCCGAGTTGCTCAACCGTTTCGGACACCACCCGGTTGCAGTCTTCGGGCACGGCGACGTCGGCCGGCACCGCGATGCAGCGGCGCCCCAGCTTTTCGACCGCCTCCCGGGTGCGCTCGAGCTTTTCGACCCGACGCGCGCAGATTGCGAGATCGGCGCCGGCCTCGGCCAGCCCGGTCGCGAACGCGACGCCGAGGCCCGAGGATGCGCCGGTTACGATCGCCACCCGATCGTCCAGCCGGAAGTCGTCGATGATGCTGCGTTCGGAGCCCATGCCGCAACCTTACCGGGGCCGACTTCACTTACCCGGCCGGCGGCCTGCCGGCTGTCGGCCGCGGGGACTAGCTCGGGAAGTAGGGGGCCTCTCCGGGGTCGGTCGGCTCTCCGGGGTCGACGGTCCCGCCCGGTTCGAGGTCGTCCCCGGGGTGACCCGGGTCGTCGGCGATGAAGCGCTCGTCCTCCTCGTCACCGGGTTCCGGAGCCAGGCTTTCGAGGATTTCGCG
>JBGUDX010000057.1:0-7867 GCA_041821645.1 Acidobacteriota bacterium | reverse complement strand
GACGCTCACCGAGCAGGCCCTCCGCCCGCCGCGCATGGCGGGTCGCGCGCTCTGCGCCGGAATGGACGTCGGCCAGCGCCTCCAGGCGGTCGCCCTCGGCTACCTCGGCCCGGGCCTGTCGCAGTCCCTCGGCCGCGGTAGAGAGGCCGGCATCGACTTCGGAAAGCTCTTCGACCAGTCGGCGGGCACGTTCACTCGCACTGCCGCTCGATCCGACGTCAAGGGTGAGTGGGGCGAGTTCGAGACGGAGAGCCTCCAGCCTGGTCTCGAGCGCCCGGCCCCGCTCGGCGATCGCCGAGGCGCCGATCGCGATCTTCTCCTGGCCGGATCGGAGTGAGTTGAGGATGCCCCAGATCTCGGTCCGTTCACGGTCGCGCTCCGCGAAGCGCTCCTCGGCGGCCCTCCTCCGCTCGGAAACGGCCGACAGGTCGGTTTCCAGCCCCTCCCGGACCGCCCGGGCCTTGCGGGCAGCCTCACGGGCGGCTTCAAGCCGGCCCTCGCCGAAGCGCAGCTCCTCGGCCACCAGCCGGGCCCTGAGCCCGAGTTCCTCGCGCTCGATCCGGGCCCCGATCTCTGCCGCGTTCGCCTGTTGCTTGAGCGGCCTCAGCGCCCGCCGCGCCTCGCGCTCGACGTCGAGCGCCCGGTCGAGGTTGTCCCGGGTCGCGTTCAGCTTCAGCTCGGAGCGCCGCCGGCGTTTGCGGAACTTGCCCAGCCCGGCTGCCTCCTCGATCAGCAGACGCCGCTCGCGGGGCTTCGAGTGCACGATCGAATCGACCTTGCCCTGGCTGATGACCGAGTGCATCTCCCGCCCCAGGTTGGCATCGGACAGGATCTCGACGATGTCCACCAGTCGGCAGCGGGCGCCGTTCAGCCGGTACTCGCCCTCGCCGTTGCGATCCAGTTTCCGGGTGATCGCGATCTCGGTCAGGTCGGTGCCGAGCCTGCCTTCGGAATTGTCGATCACCACCTCCACCTCGGCCTCCGAGCGCGAGCCGACGTCACGGCCGCCGACCGAGATCACGTCCTGCATCGAGGCGCCCCGGACGGCCCCGGGACTCTGCTCTCCGAGCGCCCACAGGACCGCATCGGTGATGTTCGATTTGCCGGAACCGTTGGGGCCGACGATCACGCTGACCCCGGGAGCGAACTTGAGTTCGGTCCTGGCCGGGAACGACTTGAACCCCTTCATGGTCACTGAGCGCAGATACATACGTCCCTAAGGCTGCCGGTCTGGTCGGACGTTCCCGCGGTCAGTCATCGAGTTCGTCCAGTGCCCGGGCAGCGGCGACCTGGCCGGCCGCCTTCTTGCTCCGGCCCCGGCCCAGGCCGATCTCCCTGCCATTGAGGCTGACCGCAACCTCATAGGTGCGCTCGTGGGCCGGCCCGCTTGAGCCGACGACCTCGTAGGTGACCGTCTCCCCGCGCCGGGCAACCTTCTCCTGCAGGGCCGATTTGAAGTCGTTTCGACTCACCTGAACAGCCTCGATCCGGGAACTGAACGCTTCGACCACGGCCGCGGCGGTGCGGACGTAGCCGAAACTCAGGAAGCAGCGGCCGATCATCGCTTCGGTCATCTCGGGAAGCGGCCGCTCCCCCTCGAGAAGCAGCCGGGCCGGGGTCTGTCTACCGTCGCCCGGCCCGGGGTCGGCTTCGAGCAGCATCCCGGGGATACCGAGGTCGCGGCCCACCGCGGCGCAGGCTTCGCCGCTCACCGCCTGGTTGAGGATCTTGGTCAGGTCACCCGCGTCAAGGTCCGGCAGGGTCGCGTAAAGCTCGTCGGCAATCGCGAGACCGAGCACACTGTCGCCGAGCAGGGCCAATCTTTCGTATGAACCGACCCGGCCGCCGGCCCAGGAGGAATGGGTCAGGGCTTCGAGCCTGGCCGCGTCAGGCAGTTCGGCGATCAGGCCGGCGAGGGTTGCTCCGGCCCCATCCTGCCCCCGGCTGCGCTCACGGGCCCTTTTTAGCCAGGACAAAGTCAATCGCGTTTCCCACGGTGTTGATCCTGCCGGCCTCCTGTTCGGAGACCTGGATCCCGTACTGGTCTTCCAGCTCCATGACCAACTCGTACAGATCGAGCGAATCGGCGTCGAAATCTTCCTTGAAGCGTGACTCCTCGGTGATCTTGTCCGGCTCCACCTCGAGTTCGGCAGCCAGATGGTCCCTGACCAGAGTCATGATTTCATCACGGTTCATGACGGGTTCCTATCATGCGCTCTTGTCGAAGTCGATCGCGCCCCGGTTGGCCCCGACCCGGTGCAGCACCTCTTCGGTGCGGCCGGGTGAATCGACCGCGGCGGCTCGGGCGGCCACCCGGATCGCGTTGGCCACCCCTTCCGCACCGGAACTGCCATGCCCGACCACCGCGACCTTTCGCAGGCCGAGCAGGATCGCGCCTCCGGTCGAGTCCGGGTGCAGGTCCCGTCGGAGACCACCGAGGGCCGGTTTCATCATCAGTCCCCCGACCGCCGAGAACGGGTTCTTCCTGGCTGCCTCGGAGATTCCATCACCGACCGCCTTCGCCGTCCCCTCCATCGTCTTGGTGACGACGTTTCCGGTGAATCCGTCGGTTACCACCACGTCAGCCGTGCCGGCCGGGATGTCGCTGCCTTCGACGTTGCCGAGGAAATCAATCTCGGGAGACCGGCTCAGGATCGCGTTGGCCTCGACCACCGCGTCGCGGCCTTTGCCCGCCTCCTCGCCGACCGAGAGGAGGCCGACCCTGGGGGCGTCTACGCCGAGCACCGCACGCGAAAACGCCATGCCGAGCCAGGCGAACTGGACCAGGTGCTGAGCCCGGACGTCCAGATTGGCGCCGACGTCGAGAAACAGGACCGCCTTCCCGGGAACCGGAACCTGCGCCGCAAGTGCGGGACGCTTCACCCCTCGTGACCGCCTCAGGCCGAAAGTCGCCGCCGCCATTGTCGCTCCGGTCGAGCCCAGGCTGACCACCGCGTCCGAGTTCCCGTCGGCGGCGTCCGCGACTGCGCGCACGATCGAGGCGTCCGGACGCGACCGGACCGACGACACCGGGTCGTCCTCATTGGTGATTGATTCGACCGTATCGATCAGGGTCGCCCCTTCGATCCCGTCGAGCTGAATCCGCCCTTCGGGGCCGAACACGCGCACGTTCACGCCGTCATCGGCCGCCTGGCGGACTCCCGCCTCGAGTACGTCGAACCCGTTCTCGACTCCGAAACCGTCGAGCGCAACCGTGGTCCCGCTGTAGTCCAACTACTCTCCCGAAGGGGCGGGCGCACCGATTTCGGGGGTGCGCTGGGCTATTACTTCGCGACCGGCGTAGTCGCCGCAGGTCGGGCAGACGCGGTGCGGAAGGCGCGGCGAATGGCACTTGCTGCAGTGGTTGACCCGGGCCTTGGCGGCCCGATGGGTCGCCCGGCGCTTGTCCCGGCGTGTTCTCGATGTTCGTTTCTTCGGTACGGCCATAGAACGCGGCAGTCTAGACGAATCCGGGCCGGCTCAGCCTACCGGCGGGCCCTCAACCGAGGTCGCGCAGCTTTGCCCAGCGTGGATCAATCGCCTGACCGTGCTCATGGTCGGCCGGGTCGGCCCCGTTGAGCGATTCTCCGCAACCGGGGCAGAGCCCCAGGCAGCCCGGCCGGCAGAGAATCTGGTTCGGCAGCGAGAGGATCAGCGCATCATGAGTCCAACCGAGCAGGTTGAGCACTCCGTATTCGACGTACGGGCTGACCAGCTCCGCCGCGGTCAGTTCATCTTCCTCATCCTCTGCGGCCGCCTCCGCGCGGCGCCCGGTGACGGGCTCCGGTGGCTGGTCCACTTCACGGGTATCGACCTCGACCGTGGCCACCGCCGGCTCAAGGCAACGCATGCAGGGGCCGGCCAGCCCTACCTCGAAGCGCAACCTCAGGGCGTAGCCGGCGCTGGTTCGCGACACGTCCAGCCGAAAGGCGGCCTCTGCCGGGTCCGGGACATATGTCTGACCACCCAGCTCGACGGCTTCCGGCGAAACGACCCCGTCGATTCTTGCCGCGACGCCATAGGCGAGCCCCAGGCCGTCGAGTTCAACTGTTTTTATGGTCATGATCGGAGCTCCGGGTTGACGGACGACTACGATGTCGGCTCGCGACCAAGCGTACCGCCATGGCCAGACCCGACCCGACCGACAGCAACTACCTCGAGACCGTCCGTTCCCAGGTCCCGCTCTACGATCGCCTCCAGGAGGCTGCAGTGGCGGCAGTTCCGTTCGAGCCCGGCGCCGTCCTCGAGCTGGGCATCGGCACCGGTGAGACCAGCTCGAGGCTGCTCTCCCGCTTCCCGGACGCCCGGATCACCGGTCTGGATTCCGACCCCGAAATGGTATTCCGGGCCCGCCGGCAGGTCAGTGACGTCAGGCTTGCGAGGATCGAGGACCCGCTGCCGGATGGCCCCTGGGACCTGGTCCTCTCGGTGCTCTCGATACACAGGCTCACCGACGAGCAGAAGCGGACGCTGTTCAGGCGGGTCAGACAGCACTCGAAGGCTCTCGTCATCGGTGACTTCGTGGCCATGGGCGACGGCACGGGCGAAACCGAGGTGCCGGGAAAGGCCTACCCCGACACTGCGGCGGAACTGGCCGCATGGTGCGATGGAGAAGTCACCTGGTCAAACGACGATCTCACGGTGATCGTCGCCGACTACCGCTGAGCGGCCTACTCTTCGATGTCGCCGAGCGGCTCTTCGTCACGACCGGCCAGCCGGTCGCGACCGCGCTGGACGGCAGCGGTGAACTTCTGAAGGTTGACTTCGAGCGTGTTCAGGATTTCGTCGGCGTAGTCCTCCGCTCCCAGCCGGATCTCACGCTCGCGTGACCGGGCGTCTTCGACGATCTCGTCAGCCGCCCGTTCGGCCTGCTTCGTCACCTCTTCGTCCGAAACCAGCCTCGCCTGCTGCTCGCGGGCTTCCCGCACGACCCGTTCGGCCTCGCGCTTGGCTTCCTCGAGCATTTCCTGGCGCTCTTTGACGATCCAGCGGGCCTGTTTGATCTCTTCCGGGATCGTGGCGCGCATCTGATCAAGCAGGTCATAGATCTCTTCGCGGTCCACCCTGACCTGGTCGGTCAGCGGTACCGGCCGCGCGTTGTGGACGAGATCATCGAGCTTGTCTATGAGGACTAGAACATCCATGGCTCAGGGAACCCTATGTGTCTCCGTGGTATTTGGGGTCGAAGGCGGCGATTTCCTGCACATTCTGCACGGAATCTTCCACTCCTTTCGGAGCTCCGGCTTCGTCATTTGCGACCCAGTCTATCTGCCAGAGCGGCCGCCACGGGTGCCGGGACAAGCTCGGAGATGTCGGCGTTGAAGATCGCCATCTCCTTGACCCCGGTGGAGGAGAGAAAGCTGAAGTCGGACCGGGCGAATACGTAAACGCTCTCGATTTCCGGGTCGAGCCGGTGATTGAGCTGGGCCATCTCGTTCTCGTACTCGAAATCCGAGATTGCCCGCAGGCCCTTGATTATCGCGCGGGCACCGACGCTGCGAGCGAACTCGACCAGCAGGTCGGAGAAGATCCGGACCTCGACGTTGTCCAAGTCGCCCACCGAGTCCACGATGAAGGCCTGGCGCTCCTCTGCGGTGAACAGGGTCGCGTTCTTGCGCATCGGCTTGTTGACTACACCGACCACCACCCTGTCGAACGTCCTCGAGGCCCGCCCGATGATGTCGAGGTGGCCGTTGGTGACCGGGTCATAGCTGCCCGGGCAGATCGCAATTCGCTCAGTTGACTCGCTCATGTATCCGGCAAGCTACAGGGGGTGCGCGGATCGGCACCTTTTCGTGCCCGCTGCGGGTGGGGTCAACCCCCTGCGCGCCGGTGCCGGTGGAAGGTGACGACGGTGCGTCCGTATCGGCGTTCCCTGATCGGCTCGAGCGACGGCAGCTCGAACGGGACGCCGGCGGCGCTCTCGGTGACGACCCGGCCATCCGGGGCCAGCGCCCCCGGGATGGCGCGGTCCAGATCGGCTGCGACGTCCGGGGCCATCCTGTACGGCGGATCGATGAAGATCAGGTCGAAAGCACCGGTCTGCCCGGCCGAACCGAGCCAGGTCACCGGATCGGCCCGGATCAGCTCGGCTTCGCCGGTGAGGGCGAGGTTGTGCACGTTGCCCATCGCCGGGCGGGTGTCACGGTCGACCATGACCGCACCGGCCGCACCGCGTGAGATCGCCTCGATCGCCAGCGCACCGGTCCCGCAGTAGAGATCCGCCACCGCGACGTCGTCGATCGACCCCAGGGCCGAGAACACCGCCTCCCGGACCCTTTCCGATGTCGGCCTCACCTTCCACCCCTTCGGGGCCAGGAGTTGACGGCCGCCGAGCCGGCCCGAGATCACCCTCACCGGCGAATTCCTTCGGGGCCGAAGCGGGCTCCGGCCAGCTGCTCCAGTGGACCTAAAACCGGGGAATCGAGCCCGCCGTGTACTTGCAGGAGCCGGTCGAGATCGGCCCTCGCCTGTTCGAGCAGGTCGCGGTCACGGGGCAACTGGGCCACCCGGAAGCGGGGCAGGCCATGCTGCCGGGTTCCGGTGATCTCGCCCTCGCCCCTCATATCCAGGTCGATCTCCGAAAGCCGGAAACCGTCGGATTCCGCGGCTGCGGCGACGATCCTGCGGCGCCCCCCTCCGGACGAGCTGCCGGTCATCAGAAAGCAGGTGCCGCCGTGAGCGCCGCGGCCGACTCTTCCCCGTAGCTGGTGCAGTTGTGAGAGGCCGTAGCGCTCGGCCCCCTCGATGACCATCACGGTTGCGTTGGGGACGTCGATCCCGACCTCGATAACGGTGGTGGCGACCAGCACGTCGGTCCGGCCATCCTCGAACGCTTCCATCGCCATCTGCTTCTGGTCCGAGTTCATCTGACCGTGGATCAGGCCGACTTCGAAATCCCGCAGCTCGCCCCCTCGCAGGCGTTCGGCCTCGCTTGCCGCCGCCCGCGCCTCCAGCCTGGCCGAATCCTCGACCAGAGGACAGACGACAAAGGCCTGGCGACCACCCGTGAGCTCCGCCCGCAACCGCTCGAAGACCCCGGCACGATCGCTGTCACCGGCGATTTCGGTGACGACCGGCCGGCGGCCGGCCGGCAGTTCGCGAAGAGCGGTTACGTCCAGATCGCCGTATTCGGTGAGCGAAAGGGTTCTCGGGATCGGGGTGGCGGTCATCTGGAGAAAGTGGGTGGAACGACCGGTCGGTGCCTTGCCCGCGAGCTTCGCCCTTTGCGAGACCCCGAAACGGTGCTCTTCATCGACCACTGCGAGTGCCAGCCGGCGGAACATGACCTGGTCTTCGAGCACGGCGTGGGTGCCGACCAGGAGATCCACCTCACCCGCGGCCAGCCCCTGCCGGATCCTCTCCCGGGCCCCCCCGGAAGCGCTGCCGGTGAGCAGTGCCACACGAACGCCGGTCCCGGCCAGCAACTCGTGCAGGGTGGCTGAATGCTGTTCCGCCAGGACCTCAGTCGGAGCCATCATGACCGCCTGGGCGCCCGCTCCGATCGCCCGGAGCATCGCCTGGACCGCGACCACCGTCTTGCCGGCCCCCACCTCACCCATCAGCAGCCTGCGCATCGGATGCCCGGAGCCGAGGTCGGCGTCGATCTCGGCGATCGCCCGGGTCTGATCCCCGGTCAGCTCGAACGGAAGCCCGTCGGTCCACCGGGAGAGCGCCTCCGCCCTCTCCCCGTCGCGGGTGTCATGCTCGACCGGCGGATCGGCCCGGTCCCGCAACTCGACCCGCCCCCTTCTGAGAACCACCTGATGCAGCAGCAGCTCCTCGTAGGCCAGCCTCATCACGGCCCGGTCCAGGCTCCCTTCCGATTCAGGGAAGTGTGCCTCACGGATCGCGGCGACCACCCCCG
>JBGUDX010000056.1:0-7876 GCA_041821645.1 Acidobacteriota bacterium | reverse complement strand
GCCGAAATCCGGGATCGCGACATAGAAACCGATGCCACTGCGACCGAGCGACAGCAGACCTTCGACGGCGTCACCGATGCGATCCCGGAGCTGTTCGTGGAACTCAAACCACTGCGCGACGCTGCCTCCAGCTCAGCCAACCTGAGCCGGCTGGCCTCCGGCGACAACGAGCGGCGCATGAAGCTTTCGATCTACGTTCTGGCGGTCCGGCTGAAGCAGGTGATCCAGGCCGCCAACCGGCACCTGCGACGAATGTCGGACGATCGCTACGAACTGGTCTACAGCGGCGACGTCGCGGCACACGGCGCGACCTCGGGGCTCGGCATCCGGGTCTTCGACTCGCACACTTCCGAGTCACGTTCGACCGGCACCTTCTCCGGAGGCGAGAGCTTCTTCGCCTCGCTCTCGCTCGCGCTCGGGCTGGCCGAGGTGGTGCAGGAAGAGTCGGGAGGCAAGCCGCTGGAGACGCTGTTCATCGACGAGGGCTTCGGGACCCTTGACAGCAAGAAGCTCGAACAGGTGATGGACGTGATTGACGAGCTTCGCGAGGGCGGCCGCACTGTCGGGCTGGTCAGTCACGTCGACGAGCTTCGCAACCGTGTCACGGCGAGAATCGAGGTCAGTGCTGACAAGGCGGGCTCGACCGTTCAGGTGGTCGGGGTCTGAGCGACTGCAGCTCGCGGCAGGACGAGGGTCAGCGTATGCCGTGCTCGAGCGCCGTCTTGACCTGGGCGTCGAGCGCATTGAGGCGGAAGAGCGCGATCGCTTCGGGTGAAGGGAAGTGGCGCAGGCGCAGCGCGTCGGTTCCGTGATGGCACATCACGCAGGCCAGCAGGGCGTCCCGCCTGTCCGGATCGAGGTCGGCCGAGGCGGCGGTGATCAGCTCTGCCCCGATCTGAAGGTGGCCGAGGGTGCGGCCGCGTTCGGACAGCCCGATCTCGGCCCCGTAGGTGAACTCTCCGGTCTTGCCGATGTCATGGATCAGGGCGGCGGCCATCAGCAGGTCGGAGTTCAGCCTTGGATGGAGCACGCAGGTTTCGGTGACCAGGGTGGAGACCGCGACGGTGTGCTCGATCAGGCCGCCCACGTAGGAGTGGTGGCCCGCCGTGGTGCAGGGGGCCCGCCGGAACTCCTCGGCCGCCGACCCGGTGAACAGCAGCGTCTCGACCACCGCGCGCAGGTCTGCGGCGTGGACCTCGCGGGTCAGGTGCTCGAGAAAGCCCTCCAGTTCGTCGAGGTCGCGATAGGCGGCCGGCAGGAACTCGGTCGGGTCGATCTGGCCGGGATCAACTCTGACCGCGTTGTCAAGCTCCGCGCTGAGCTGTCCGCGAAAGCGCTCGACCCGGCCCCGGACCTCGATCACGTCGCCGCGCTCGAAGCGCAGGCCGATCCGGTCCGACTCACGAAAGATCCGGGCCGGGATTGCTCCAGACCGGTCGCGCAGCTCGAGGCTGAGGTAGGCGGACCCGTTCTTTGCGGTGAGCCGGTCCTTTCTGGCGCAGGCAAACCGGCCCGAGAAGACCTGGCCCGGGGTGAGCTCGGCCACGGTCGGTCCCCGGGCGGGGCGGTCTGATTCGGCCGGACTTTCCACGCTCGACATCCTGAACTACCGGGCAGACGGCCGCCATCGTCTAGATTGAACCCATGGATCATCTGCGATGGGAGATGAACCCTCCGAAGCTTCGCCGCCCGATTCTGGTCTGCGCCTTCCGGGGGTGGAACGACGCGGCATCGGCCGCATCAACCGCCCTTGAGACCCTGGCCGACTCGCTGGAAGTCGACGTGCTGGCCGAAATCGACCCTGAAGAATATTTCGACTTCCAGGCCAACCGGCCGACGATCGCGTTCTCGGACGGCGCCCACCGTCGGATCGACTGGCCGAGCAACACCTTCATCGCCGCCCGTGCCCAGGGGGCGGACCGCGACCTGGTGCTACTCGACGGCACCGAGCCGAACCTCAGGTGGCGCACCTATTCCGAGACCGTAGTCAAGCTGGCCGAGCACCTCGAGGTCGAATCGGTGGTCGCGCTCGGTTCGCTGATCGCCGAGGTCGCCCACACCCTGCCGGTGCCGATAACCGGGCTCGCATCGAACGACTCGATCGTGCGTGAACTGGATCTCGACCGCTCCGACTACGAGGGGCCGACCGGAATCGTCGGCGTGCTCCACGACCGGTGCCGGGCCGCCGGCCTGCCTTCCTGCTCGCTCTGGGCGGCCGTTCCGCATTACGTGGCGGCCGTCCCCAACCCCAAGGCCGCACTGGCCCTGAGCGAGCGGCTCGAGAAGATCACCGGCGTGGCGGCCGACCTCTCCGGCCTCGAAGACGAGACCGCCGCCTACGAGGAACAGATCGGCAAGGCGGTCTCGGCCGATCCGGAGGTCGAGGAGCTGGTCAACCGGATCGAGACCGAGCAGCGCAACAGGGACGATTCCGAACAGGAAGTCCCGAGCGGCGACGCACTGGCGATCGAATTCCAGCGCTTCCTCAAGCAGCGCGACTCCGACTGAACCCGGTCCCACCCGGGCGATCGCGGCCGGTCAGGCCTCGGATGCGGGGCAGACCAGCCGGTAGTCGCACCAGCTGCAGACTTCTGCCGACGGGCGCGGCTCGAAATCCTGGCCGAGCACGCCCTCGCCCACTTCGAGCACGGTGCGCTCGACCCGTTCGGCGTCATCCGGTCCCGACTCGACCGCGACCTTCTCGCCGTCGAGCACGTAGTAGTAACTGCCGCTGCCGACCTCGACGTCCCAGGCTTCCCGGGCACCGAGCCGGTAGAGCGCCAGCTGAACGTCTCCTCCCAGCCGCTCGGTATCCACGCGCTGGCCGGTCTTGTAGTCGATCACCTCGTATTCACCGGCGCCGGTGCGATCGACCCGGTCAACCCGGCCCCTCAGAAAGTGCGGGCCGACCTTGAATTCGAACTGCCGCTCCAGCCAGACCGGCTCGGAGTCGGAAGTCCGCTCGTTCTCCCAGTAGCTCTTCATTGCTTCCCGGGCGCGATCGCGGAACTGAAGCTCGTCGTTGCTGTCCCCGAAGCCGGAGCGGCGCCACCCTGCTTCGAGCAGCTCCATCAGGTATTCGAGGCTGCCGGCCCTCTCGCCCCCGGAGCCGGGCTCGTGAAAACGCTGGAGGACGTTGTGGATCAGGATGCCGAACCGCATGTTGATCGTCGGCGCCTTGGGAATCGAGAAGACGCGGGCGAACTTGTACTTGAGCGGGCAGGTCAGATAGAGGTCGAGATCGGTGGCGGTCAGCCGCAGGTCGTCGCCCCGGCGCGGCAGGAATTCGGCCAGCGACGGCTCCGACCGGGATTCGGCCAGGTGCCTGCGCAGGCCGCGCTCGCGCTCGTTCTCGAGCAGATACGGGTCCAGCGTCGAGCGTTCGAGCTCGGCCCGCTGTTCATCGGTCGCCACCTGGGCGAGCAGGCCGTTGATCGCCTCGATCGCCTCTGAATCGGCCTCGCCGCCGGAACGCTGGGCGAGCGCGGCCAGCTTCAGCAGTTCGAGGTAGCGGGCGATCGCGCGGTTCACATCCACAGCGGTGTCGAGTCGCGGCTCGTTCAACTCCCGGCCGGCCCTCCAGGAAGCCTCGATCACTTCGTCGCGCATCATCCGGTAGGTCGCCTGCAGGTCCTCGGCCGGGCCGAACAGCTCTTCCTCGTGAACCTCTTCCACCCCGCCTTCCGCGGCCAGCATCTGGTCGAACGGCCCGGTCCGGGCAGCGGCGCCGCCTTCCTCCATAGCGTCATCCGGCGCGACCCTGGACAGCACCAGCTCGCCGCCTACCGTGGTGATCGCGCCGGCCAGGTCCCCGCGAGCACGATCCGGGGCGCGGTCGAGGCCGAGCAGATAGACCCGCTGCCACTCGCCGCCCTTGAGCCCGCTGAACGGGAGCACCGCCACCGCCCCCGGGAGGTTTCCTCCGGGGAGCCCTTCGACCTCCAGCCCGGACTCGGCGAGCGCGGCGAGGTAGCGGATGAACTCGCGGGTCGAGCCGTCCGGGTTCAGACGGGAGTAGGTGGCGGCTATGTCGGCAAGGTGGGAAAGCTCGATCAATCGCTCCGTGGTCTCGGGCTTCGCCGCGAACAGCCGCTGGCGACGGAAGCCGACCCGCTCGATCAACCTGCGTACGAACGCATCCGGCCGGCGGCTGTCGAGCACCCTGGCCGCCGCCCGGTAGAGCGTGAGAAAGGACTCCAGCCGCTGACGTGCCTCCGGCGTGATCCGGGGGCTCTCCAGGGCCGCCTCACTGGCCGAGACCAGATCGAGCTTCCTTCGCCGGGCGATCACGGTCAACTTGGCCAGATCGACCGAGCGCAGCTCGATCGGAGGCCGGGTCAGCGCCCTGGTGACCGCGGTAGCGTCGTCCGGGTCGGTCAGGGCCCGCAGCCAGGCGAGCGCATCGCGCACCTCGGCCTGGCGGAACAGGTTGCCTCCGCTGCCCAGCCGGACAGGTATTCCGCGCTCGCTCAGAGCGGTTGCGACGAACTGGCCGTCGCGGTTCAGGTCGCCGACCGCGATCGCAGCCCGGCCCGGGTCGAGTCCTTCGCCGAGTTGGAGTTCGAGGTCGCGCGCCGCCGCCTGGGCTTCGGCCTGCGATGTCTCCGAGCGCCAGAAACGGATCGAATCGGTCTGTCGGACGGGCCGCCACGCGTCCGGGCCGGGACAGCCGCCCTCGCCCAGGATCGCCCGGGCGGCGCCGATCCTGCCTGCACCCAGCCGCCAGGCCTCTCCCAGCTCGACCTTCGGCGCGTCCGGGAACAGCGAAGAGAAATGCTCGGCCGGGCCGGTGGGACCTTCTCCGCTGGAGCCGCCATTCCCGGGCCCGAGGTCAAACGTGCCGCCGTCGAGCGAGCCGTCTGCGGCCACGAGGCTGACCACCGGGCCGGCGAGCACCTCCATCAGGGCCGCCCGCACCGGGTCGAGGTCTTCCAGCTCATCGATGATCAGGTGCGGGTAGCTCACCGCCAGGGCCTCGTTCAGGTCACTGTTGCGTGCGAGCAGCGCTGCCGCCTCACGGCAGAGGTCGGCCCGGTCGAGGCAGCCGAGATCGGTCAGAAGCCGGTCGTGGACCCTGACAAGCCGGGCCAGCTCGGCCCGCCTCAGGGCTTCGCCTCCCTGTTCGGCGTCACCCGGCTCGGGCGCCGCCTGCTCCATCAGGTCGAGCTGGCCGGCGGTCGCGCCGCTGCGCTTCAACCGGTCGATCTCGGCAATCAGCCCGCGCAGCAGGCCGGCCGGGTTTCCACGGATCTGGTGATGGCGGAGCGGCAACTCCTCGAACCTGACCAGCAGCAGAGCGAGCCGTTCGGCCCGGCCGAGAACGCCGAAACCGGGATCCAGCCCGGCCTCGACCGGCCATCTGCGGAGAATCGTCTCGGCGAAACCCTCCCAGGTGAACACGGACAGGCTCTCGTAGGGACCGGGCAGCAGCTCCTCGAGCCCGAGCCGGTGACCGGCCGCCGCCCGGCCGGTCGAGGTGATCAGGGCGATCATCGACGGGTCGGGTCCCGACCGGGTCAGCTCAAGCAGGTGCTCTCGCAATGCGGTCGACTTGCCGGTCCCGGGCGGCCCGGCGATCAACAGCGGCCCCTCGCGATGATCGCGGACCGAGAGCTGCCCGGCGCTCAGCTCGGTTTCCGGCGACGGGTCTTTGCGCTCGACGTTCACTCACTCCAAAGTAGCTCACCGGGCGCCACCGCTCCCGCAGCGTCCCGTCCCGGCGGTCACTAGCATGGCTCCGGTGACCCCGCCGCAATCAGATCAGGCGCTCACCGCCGACTGGCCCGCCATATGCCGCCGGATCGTCGCCGGGCAGCGGAAGCTGTTCAACGCCACCCTGAGCGCGGAGGACCGCACCGTCTACGACGGCGTCGGCGAGGGCGGTGACCACACCCTGGTGCTCGACCGCCAGTGTGAAGACCTGGTTTTCGCCGAACTCGAGCGGCTCGCCTCGTCCGGAGTCGCGTTCACCGCGATTTCCGAGGAGCGGGGAACCGTCGAATTCAATGGCGGCGGTGAGGCCTGGATCGTGATCGACCCGATCGACGGGTCGCTGAACGTGCGGCGGACCCTGCCGCAGCACAGCCTCTCGCTCGCGGTCGCCTCGGCGCCGAACATGGCGGCGGTCGAGTTCGGTTACGTCTACGACTTCGGACCGGGCGATGAGTTCCTGGCCCGCTCGGGCTCCGGCGCCCTGCTGAATGATCGCCCCCTGAGCGTGAGCCCGACCGACCGCCTGGAGGTCATCGGGGTCGAGGGCGCCAAGCCGGAGTTGATCGTCCCGCTGCTCGAACGGCTCACCGGCAAGGTCCACCGGCTGCGCTGCATCGGATCACTGGCGATCACGATGGCCTCGGTCGGAGCCGGTCGCCTCGACGGCATGGTCAGCCCGGTGCCATCGCGCTCGGTCGACGTCGCCGCGTCCCAGCTGATCGCCCGCGAAGCCGGTGCCCTGGTGGCTCTGGGCGAGCAGGGCCTGAGCGAGGTCGGCTTCGAGCTGGACCAGCGCTTCTCGGTGACGGCAGCCAGCTCGAACCAGGGCCTGAGCACGCTGATCGCCTCACGCGGCCCGGCCTGACGCCGGCCTGGCCTTTCCGGCAATTCGCTGCCCGGAACCGCCGGAATCGCCGCTCCGAATTCACTGAATACTCACACAGCCGGCGCTCCCGGGTGCCAATATCGCGATCGCTGGCCGCAAGATTCGGCTCTGCCATGCCGAATGTCGCTGCGTGATGCAAGTACGCGCGGTAATCAGAACAGATGTTCGTATAGCTGCTACACTTCAAACATCCTTACAAATAAGTAGTCTGATTCCGACAAACAAGGAGCGCACGCAAAATGAGTCCCGAAGCCACCAAGAAGCCGGCCGCGAAGAAGCCGGCCGCCAAAAAGACCACGACCAGGTCCACGGCCAAGAAGAGCACGGCCACGAAGAAGAGCGCGGCCCAGCAGAGCCACCACCGCACCGCTGCCCAGCTTCGTGCCGAGGCCAGCGCCAAGGCCAAGCACGCCGCCAGGCTCGACGCCGAAGAGGCCAAGAGCCGCATGGAAGAAGCTCAGGAAGCTTCCCGTGAGGCCGCCAACCGGGCGATCGACGTGCCGGTAGGCGCCGCGCTGAACCTGAACGACAGGGTCAACGAGATGGTTGAGCCCTGGACTGACCAGGCCAGTGCCGAGAAGAAGATCAAGGGCTACCGTGCCGAGCTGACCAAGACCGTCAAGCGCGCAGAGCGCCGTGGAGCCACCGCCCGCCGCAAGGCGAACAGGTGGGTCAAGAAGACGCAGACCCAGGTCGAGCGTGAGGTACGCAAGCAGCAGAAGTCGGTCGAAAAGCAGATCAAGACGACCAACAAGGACCTCAACAAGCGGATCGAGGCCCGGGTTGACGAAGCCACCAAGGCCGCCAAGGACCGTCAGGACGAGGTCACCAAGCAGGCCGAAACCCAGGGCAAGAAGGCCCAGGATCTGGTCAACAAGGTGACCGATCAGCTGACTTCGCTGGTCTAGCCACAACGTTTAGCCCGGCCACCGTGGAGAGCGGCCGGCCGGAGAAGATCTGCTGACCTCATAACCTCGTCAGCAGATGTAGTACCTCTCCTCCCTCGCCAACGGCCCCTTTATTGGGGTCGTTGGTCTTTAACGGGGCCCTGAGCAAAGGCGACAGCAGGGCGGATCGCGACCGGTGGGCCGGGCGATTCGCCGCCGCAGCCAGGGCTACCGCGACGCTGCCGCGAAGTCCCGGCGGCCCCGTAGCCCTGTCCCCGTAGCCCTGTTATGGCCCGGATACCGGCTTGGAGCGGCCCCTGTTGTTGGTGCCCGCTACCGTCGGTCGTCTCAGGCAAATCAAGGGGAGCAGTAACGCTGCTCGGCCAGGAGG
>JBGUDX010000055.1:0-7890 GCA_041821645.1 Acidobacteriota bacterium | reverse complement strand
GCGTCTCGTACCAGTGGAGCCTGGATCCTCGCGGTTCCTGACCCCGGTATTCTTAGGTTTCTTGCGCGTTCGCCCGACAGAATGAACCCGTTGGGCGGACCCCCATTTCCCCGCGACCTTTGAAGAGGAGCCATGTCCCAAGCGACCTACCAGGAGATGACTGAGGACCAGAAAGCCATCATCGAGATGGTCCGTCAGTTCGTCGACGAGCAGATCATTCCCAACGCCGAGGAGTACGACCACGAGGACAAGTTCCCGGAGCCGATCGTCGAGCAGATGAAGGAGCTCGGTCTTTTCGGGGTCACCGTGCCCGAGGAGTACGGCGGCATGGGGCTCGACCTGACCACCTACGCGATGATCGTCGAGGAGCTCTCGCGGGGCTGGATCTCGATCTCCGGCGTGGTCAACACTCATTTCATCGGCTCCTACCTACTGATGAAGTTCGGCACCGACGAGCAGAAGGAAACTTTCCTGCCGAAGATGGCGACCGGCGAGATGCGGGCCGCTTTCTCGCTCTCTGAGCCCGAGACCGGCTCCGACGTCCAGGCGATCAAGTCGAGCGCCAAGAAGGATGAAGACGGCAAGTGGGAGATCAACGGCCAGAAGATGTGGGTCACCAACGGCCTCGGTTCGAGCCTTGTGTTCGTCCTCGCCAAGAACGATACGGACGCCGATCCGCCCTACAAGGGCATGACCTGCTTCATCACCGAGAAGGAGCCCTGGGTGGAGACCAACACCGGCGACTTCGCCGGTCTCGTGGTGCCGCCCAAGATCAAGAAGATGGGCTACAAGGGCGTCGAGTCGACCGAACTGGTCTACGACGGCTACCGATGCCCGCCGGACCGTATTCTCGGAGGCGAGGAAGAGGGCCTGGGCAAGGGATTCACCCAGATGATGGACGCGCTCGAGGTGGGCCGGGTCAACGTCGCCGCCCGTGGCGTCGGTATCGCCCAGCGTGCTCTGGAACTGGCCCTTCGGTACAGCCAGGAGCGAAAGACGTTCGGCAAGCCGATCGCCCAGCACCAGGCGATCCAGTTCAAGCTGGCCGACATGGCGACCAAGATCGAGGCCGCCCGGCTGGTCACCCGCAAGGCCTGCCGGATGAAAGACGCCGGCGAGCGCTCCGACCTCGAGGCCGGCATGGCCAAGCTGATTGCTTCCGAGACCGGCAAGGAGTGCGTCGAGGACTGCTTCCGGATCCACGGCGGCTACGGATATTCGAAGGAGTACGAGATCGAGCGGCTGTACCGCGACGCACCGCTGCTCCTGATCGGCGAGGGCACCTCGGAGATCCAGCGTATGGTGATCGGCAAGAAGCTGCTCCAGCGCCACAAGATCTGAGCGGCGCAACCGGGGCGGAGCACGGCCGTGCGGAGCGAAAGTCATGCAGAGCGAGGCTGAGACCCCGCAGGAGTACCTCGAAAGCCTGCCCGAGGGCCGTCGTGAGGCAATTGCCGAGGTCCGCCAGACGATCCTGGACAACCTTCCCGAGGGCTACGAGGAGGCGATGCAGTACGGGATGCTGAGCTATGTGATCCCGCTGGAGCGCTACCCCGAGACCTACAACCGCCAGCCGCTCGGATACGTCTCGTTGGCCTCGCAGAAGAACTACATGTCGCTTTACCTGATGGGGATCTACGGTGAAGTCGACGGCCGCAACTGGTTCGAGGCCGAGGCCGAAAAACGGGGGGCGAAGCTCGACATCGGCAAGGCCTGCGTCCGGTTCAGGCGGCTCGAGGACCTGCCGCTGGATCTGGTCGGCGAGGCCGTGGCCAGGATCGGGGTCGAGGATTTCATCGATAAGTACGAGCGCAGCCGTTCCGGTGACTGAGCCGAGGCGTCGCGGACCCTGATAGACAATCAGCCATGGCATCGACCGCTCAGCTGATCGAGAAGGCAGTCACGCACCTCCAGGAGGAGGTTCCGGCACTGAAGAAACTGAAGCTCGTATTCGGGCTCGATCTCCGGGCCAAAGGGGATACCCAGACCTACCGGGTCGAGGTGCCCGGACCCGAGGTGAGCAAGGGGCGAGGAGAGGACGAACGGTGCCGGGTCGAGATCGACCGGGCACAGTTCAACCAACTGGCAGACGACAGGAGCACCGTCGGTTCTTACCGGCGGGCCGCCGAAACGGGCCACATCCGTTACGAAGGCGATCCCAATGTCGCCAAGCTGATCATCAGGGTCTTCGAGACCCATGAGCAGCGAGCCAAGGTGAAGAAAGTCCACTGAGAACCAATCGCGACCGCAGGCGCGGTCCGCCAACCAAAGAAAGCCACAATTCAGATGAGTGAAGAAGCAACCAGCCAGTTCACGACCGACCAGGCCGAGCGCGAAGCTTCCGGCGCCCATTCCTACGGGCGCTACCTGGAGGAGTTCGAGGTCGGGGCCACCTACAAGCACTGGCCCGCGAAGACGGTCACCGAGAGCGACGATCACCTCTTCTGCCTGATCACGATGAACCACCACCCGCTGCATCTGAACGATGTCTACGCGGCAGAATCGCAGCAGAAGCGGAACGTCGTGGTCGGCCCGCTGGTCTATTCGCTGGCTCTCGGCATGTCGGTCTCAGACGTGTCCGGCAAGGCGATCGCCAACCTCGCCACCGAGGAGCTGAGCCATCCGGCCCCGGTCTTTCACGGAGACACGCTGTTTTGTGAATCCGAGGTGCTCGAGGTGCGGCCGTCGAAGTCCAAGCTCGACCGTGGAATCGTCAAGGTGCACACCCGCGTGCTCAATCAGGACGGGGTCCTGGTCGCCGAGTTCAAGCGCACCGTGCTGATCCCCCGCAAAGAGCACGGCACCGCCCACACCGAAGGCAACGTCGAGTAGGCCCGGGCCGCCCCGGAAGGGCGGTGGGCTGGTGGAAGGTGGACCGGCCGGTGGCCGGGTGGCCTCAGTGGGCGCTGTCAGAGGCGTGGGCCGGAGGGCGTGACTCCTCTGCCAGTGAGGTGATCTCCAGGGCCCCGCAGGCGGCACCCTCCAGCACTTCGGTCGCTTCTTCCGGGGATCTGGCGTAGAACTCGACCAGCAGGTGCACCGCGATCTGGTCGTCGTGGTGCTTGTGGAACCGGACGTGGGTGAAGAACTCGCGTACGCCCGGATCGCCGAGAGAAGCATAGGTGAGCAGTTCGGCCGCCTCGGGGCCTGAGCAGGCCTCTACCTGGTCGGCCTTCACGGTAACCGTGCAGGAGGCGATCCATGGGGTGCCGGCCACCATTCGTTCCCACCGGTCCTCGATCGGGACGACTTGCGCGCCGTCGAAGGTCAGGTGCGGCTGATCGTGCATGCAGTCGAGGCACTGGACCACCGATTCCTGGATCTCGTCCACGCCCTCGGCGGGTGCGCCCGATTCCGGGTCGATCCTGCGGATCGCGTCGTAGTGGTACTGGACCTCCAGGTTGCGGGACCAGCAGCGGTAGCAGCGCAGCCACGACGAGATCTCACCGTTCATGGCTTCCATTGTTGCGCCCCGCGCGGCCAAGCGCTACTGGGCCTGATTGATCGCCTTGATCAGAGCGTCAGCCGAGTTGGCGGGAACAACCTCCAGGTTGCCGTCGCTGCCGCGGATCGCGAACGACGGGGTGCCGGACAGGCCGAGGTCGCTCGCCCGGTTGTCGATCTCGAGAAGAGTCTTGTCCCACCGCGGGTCGTCGCGGTCTTCTTCCCATTTGTCGATATCGGGGACGCCGGCCTTTTCGGCTATGCCCTTGAGGAAATCATCGGTCACGTAGCCTGAGTTCTCGAAGCCCTGGTCGGCGTAGAAATTCTCGACGAACTGCCACATACGCCCCTGGAGCGAGGCTGCCAGGGCGGCCCGGGCAGCGGTCACCGAGTCTTCACCGAGAATTGCCCAGTTCTGGAAATCGAGGTTGGCAGTGCCTTTCTTGACCGGTCCTGAAACCAGTTCGGGAATGATGGTTTCGGAGGCCTGCTTGCAGGACGGGCACTGCAGGTCGCCGAACTCGAACACGGTCACCTTGGCGCCGGGCTCTCCGAGCACGGTTCCCTCCTGCGGAATACCGGCGAGCAGCGAGTCGACGTCGCCGCTGCTCTTGGCCGGCTCGTCGGACCCGGAACTCAAGGCGAAGATCGCGACGACGATGCCGATGACCGCGATGAACGCGGCCGCGCCGATGATCTTGGTCATGTTCTGACGACGATCGCTGCCTTTTGCGGCGGCTTCTGCCGCGAGGCGCTTGTCGCGGAGGTCTTTTCTCTTCTGCTGCGGTCCGGTAGCCATAGGACACGGATCCTACCTAACTGCCGCCGTCGGAGACCTGGTCTCCGTCCCGGTCACCGTTTCGCTGCCGTTTCCCGGCGGCCGCGTGCTGGTCGAGCCCGAAATAACCGAATACGCGCGCCGTGTTGACCGCAAACAGCAGGGTCATGACGGTCGCGCTGGCGACACACCACTGGCATATCGCCTCGATCACCCAGAATTCGAGGTAGGTCAGATAGAGGCTGAACCCGAAGCCGAACAGAGAGAGCACGAAGGCGACGATCCGGCCGGGATCGCCCCGCCAGAGGGTCGCCGCAAGGATCGAGGCATAGCCGATGATGCCGAAAACCGATATATGGATCCCGATCATCTCGGAGTACTTGCTTTTCTCCACCGTGGCACACCCGGCGCTGCCGCCCACACATTGCGGGATGCCGCCGCCGGCGACGGTGATCGCCACCGAGCCCGCGATGCCCAGGCCCAGCAGGCAGAGCACGGCAGCGGCAATCCTGAGGTGTCGTTCGGACGGCATCGGTATTCCCGCTCCGGCTCGTCGCTAGGCCGACGCCCCGGCCGGCTCCTGACGCCGTGCGACCAGTTCGACGATCTCGCCCATGATCTCGTTCATGTCGAAGTCCTTGGGCGTGTAGACGCCGGCGACTCCCTGCCGGAGCAGGTCTTCAGCGTCCTCGGGAGGGATGATGCCGCCGGCGACCACAGGGACTTCGAGGCCCTCGGCGGCCAGAAGCCTGACCACTTCAGGCACCAGTTCGAGGTGTGAGCCGGAGAGGATCGAGAGGCCGACGAGGTCGACATCCTCCTGTATCGCCGATTCGACGATCTGCTCGGGGGTCAGCCTGATTCCCTGGTAGACGACCTCCATGCCGACGTCGCGGGCCCGCAGGGCGATCTGCTCGGATCCGTTGGAGTGTCCGTCCAGTCCCGGCTTGCCGACCAGGATTCTGATGCGGTGCCCGATCTGATCCGAAACCTGATCCACCCGAGTCCGGGTCGCGGCAAGCACCTCCCGGTCGCCGGCCGGCGCCGCGCCGCCGACCCCGGTCGGCCCGCGATAGGCGCCGAATACCTGTCGCAGGGTCTCGGCCCACTCACCGGTGGTCGCGCCGGCCTTCGCCGCGGCGATCGTGGCCGGCATGATGTTCTCGTTTTCAACTCCTGCCACCCGGGCCACCTCTGCCAGGGCCGAGTCGACCGCGCCCTGGTCGCGCTCATCGCGCCAGGTCTCGAGTGCCTCGGTGCGCTCGCGCTCGACCTCGGGGTCCGGTTTCATGATGCCGCCGTCCACGCCCTTGGTCAGCGGAGATTCCTCGGTCTCGACGTAGCTGTTCAGGCCGACCACCTTTTGATCGCCGTTTTCGATCCGGGCGAAACGCTCGCGATGGGATTCGACCAGGCTGGCCTTCATGTAGGGGACCGCGGCGACGGCGCCGCCCTTTTCGGCGACCACGTCCATCTCCCGGCGGGCGCCTTCGGTGAACTCCTCGACCAGGCCCTCCATCACTTCCGAGCCCTCGAAGATGTCGGGGTACTCCAGCATGTCGGTCTCGTAGGCGAGAACCTGCTGGATTCTGAGGCTCCACTGCTGGTCCCAGGGACGGGGGAGACCCATCGCCTCGTTCCAGGCCGGCAACTGTAGCGCCCGGGCCCGGGCGTCACGCGCGAGGGTCACGGCCAGCGCTTCGACCACGATCCGCTGGACGTTGTTCTCCGGCTGCGCCTCGGTCAGGCCGAGCGAATTGACCTGGACCCCGTACCGGAAGCGAAGCATTTTCTCGTCGGTGACTCCGTAGCGCTCGCGGCCGATCTCGGTCCAGATACGGCCCATCGTCTTCAGCTTGGCGATTTCTTCGATGAAGCGGATGCCGGCGTTGACGAAGAACGAGATCCGGCCGAAGACCCTGGGGAAGTCCTCGTCGGCGACCTGGCCACGGGCCTTGACCTCGTCGAGCACCGCGACCGCGGTCGATATCGCGTAGGCGATTTCCTGGATCGGGGTAGCGCCGGCCTCCTGCAGGTGGTAGCTGCAGATGTTGACCGGGTTCCAGTCGGGGACCTCGTTGACGGTGAAGGCGACCGTGTCGGCGATCAGCCGCATCGAGGGTTCGGGCGGAAAGGCGTAGGTGCCGCGGGAGAGGTACTCCTTGATGATGTCGTTCTGGGTCGTGCCCTTGAGTTCGGAACGGTCGACCCCGGTCTCCTCGGCCGCCGCGACATAGAGGCCGAGCATCCAGGCGGCAACCGCGTTGATCGTCATCGAAGTATTCATGGTCCCCAGCGGGATCTGGTCCATCAGAGCCTCCATGTCGCCGAGGTGGGCGACCGATACGCCGACTTTGCCGACCTCGCCCCGGGCCAGGACGTGGTCCGGGTCATAGCCGGTCTGGGTCGGCAGGTCGAAGGCGACCGAGAGCCCGGTCTGGCCTTTGGCCAGGTTGTTCCGGTACAGCTCGTTTGACCGGCGGGCGTCGGAATGGCCCGCATAGGTGCGCATCACCCAGGGACGATCGCGATCGGGCAGGCGGTGTTTGCTCATGGGCTAAAAGATACTGCGAACGTCCTCAGGCCAACCCGGCCGGTGGACTGAAGCTGCCTGGGGGCCTGTCGCCGGCTAGAAGTCGGTGTCGTCTACGTTGCCGTCCATGTTGAAATCGCCGGCGAGACGGCGTCCGCAGGCCTGGAAGCGCTTTCCGGTCGCCTTTGACAGCAGGACAACGGACTTCGACCGCCGGAGAACCTTTCGTTTCAGCCGATACCTGCGTTGGGCCACCACCTCGCCAACGGGGGACGCGGTGAACTTGAGGCGGCGGCCGATCAGCCCTCCGGTGCTTTTGCCGCAGCGCTTTCTGCTGAAAGCGAGCGCGTAGTTCCGGTCGGCCTTGAGCCCGATCAGGACCGCGATAATGGCCATTGGCCGGGTGCCCTTTCTCGAGGTGGGTCCTGTCTGAGTGGCCTGAAACAGGCCATTTGCCCGAACTTGTCCTGTGGCACCCTGGCCGGGCTTGGCGCTGCCCCAGTCGATCGCCGCGGTAGCGATCAAGCCACGCTTGCCGGGCAACTTCCGGGCATCGGCCGATGATGAGGCCCCCCGACCAGAATGCCGCTCGTCGCCAGGACTGCTGCGAGCAGAGCCACCGTCGCCCCGTGCGCGAGCCGAGGGTCGTTCGAACGTTGAATGAATCTCACCTTCTGCCTCCTTTCGCCCGTGGGGCGGGTCCCTCCGCAATGGCGCGGCCACTCCAAGCCGCCGACCGGCCTGCAAATTTCCCTCGTGACGAAACTAACATGGTTGAAGCTGGCCTGACAGCTTTTATTTCCTGTCCCGAGGCCGCACCCTTTCGTGACTCGCGGTGTTTAGGCTTTTCGTATGCATTCACTCAAAATACGTTCGACAAGCAACCCGGTCCGCGTGGCCCTGGGCGTTTTGCTGGCTGCCGTCTGCGCCCTTGCATTCGCTCCGGCCGCCCATTCGGCCAGCTCGCTGACCATTTACAAGAACGATCTGCGCAGCTCTGACGGCCGCGGTGAGATCCACCAGTTCGGCGGCAAGGCCAACTGCAATCGTGGCGGCTCCAGTTCAGCGTTTCGCATCAAGGTGGGCAAGAAGACCAGGGACTGCTACTACCGGATCCCGGTTGTCGGACGGGACC
>JBGUDX010000054.1:0-7960 GCA_041821645.1 Acidobacteriota bacterium | reverse complement strand
ACGTAGAAGAGCGGGTTGAAGTGGGAGATCTGCTCCCAGGGGGAGCCCAGGCGGCTGACCGAATAGAAGACCCCGCCGAGAAAGATCAGCGGCAGGATGACGATGTTGTTGATGAACGACTGGTTGTCCCATGACTGGGCGTAGATCCCGACGATGATGCCGAGCGCACCGAACGCGGTCGTCAAGAGCAGGACCGCGAGGATCAGCTCCAGCGGGTTGCTCACCGGTACCCCGGTCAGCGGCAGGGCGAGGGCCGTCAGAGCGGCGCCGATCGCCAGCGAGCGCATCGCCCCGCCGGCCAGATAGCCGAGGTGGACCTGCCAGGCGCTCATCGGGGCCGAGAGGATGTCGTCCAGATAGCGGTCGTTACGGGCCTGGAAGATCGTGCTCGAGTTGTTCGAGTATGCGGCCTGGGCCATCGCCATCGCGATCAGCCCCGGCACGATGTAGACGCTGTACTCGAATCCGTTGATCTCGGTGATGCTGTTGCCGAGCGACAGGCCGAAGACCACCATGAACAGCAGCGCGGCGATCACCGGGGCGAGGATCGTCTGTTTCCAGAGCTTCAGCACCCGGTGGCATTCCCGCCTGGTCAGCCAGGCGAGGCCGCGCCAGGGGTGGGGTTCGACCGCCGAGGGAGGCAGAGGGGTCATTCCGGGTCACCCCCGGAACCGGGCCGGGTCATTCGGGCTCGTCTCCGAGATCCATCGGGTCCATCTCCCGGTCGGCGGTGTGCCGCCCGGCCCCTGAGCCCGGCCCCTGACCGGCCCCCGAGCCTGACCCCCGACCCGCCCCTGAGCCCGTCTGCCGCCCGGCCCCGGCCCCGGCCCCGGATCCGGGCCGGCGCTCGGCCTCGGCGGCCAGGCCGATCCGCCCGCCGGCAACCGTCTTCAGGTAGACCTGTTCCAGGGTCTCGGCTCCGTGGGCCTGCTTGAGTCCCGAGGCGGTGTCGCGGGCGACGATCCTGCCGCCGCTGATCAGGGCGATCTCGTCGCAGAGTGCTTCGGCCTCCTCGAGGTAGTGGGTGGTCAGGAGGATGGTCGTGCCCTGCGCGTGGAGCTTTCGGATGTAGCTCCACAGTTCGTGCCGGAGCTCGAGGTCGACTCCGGCGGTGGGCTCGTCGAGGATCACCAGGCTGGGCCGGTGCAGCAGGGCACGGGCCAGCAGCAGCCGGCGGCGCATGCCCCCGGAAAGCTTCGGCGCCTCGACGTCGCGCTTGTCCCGCAGGTCGAACGCGTCGATCATCTGCTCTGCCCGTTCGTCGGCTTCGGCCTGTCCCATGCCGTAGTAGCCGCCGTGGTAGAGCAGCGTCTCGTATACGGTCAGGAACTTGTCGAGGTTCGGCTCCTGCTCGGCGATGCCGATCGTGCGGCGGGCTCTCATGCTGGTCGTCGGATTGCCGAACACCGTCACCTCGCCCGAGGTGATCCGGATCAGGTTGCACACCGCGCCGATCAGGGTCGTCTTGCCGGCCCCGTTGGGGCCGAGCAGTCCGAAGAAGCTGCCGGCGGGGACCTCGAGGTCGAGATCCTCGACCGCAAGGGTTCCGTCCCCGTACCTTTTGGTCAGGCCCTTTATGCCTAGTGCGGCGGGGGATGCGGAGGCGAGGTCGGACATCGGTTTCTCTCACCCGGCCGGTCCGGGCACGGCCCGGAGGCGGGTCCATGTCCAGCGAGGACGGGGCATCGGCGCCGACTGAGCGGGGCCGACGGCACAGGCTATCCGAGCGTCCGCCCCGGCCACACCCCCGCAGGCGTCACAATGAAGACATGAGGGCTCTTGACGGAATACTCGTGGCCGACTTCAGCCGGGTCCTGGCCGGCCCGCTGGCGGCGATGACCCTCGGTGACTTCGGCGCCGACGTGATCAAGGTGGAACCGCCGGCGGGAGACGAGACCCGCTCATGGCAGCCGCCGACCGACGACGATGGGCGCGCGACCTACTTCCTGACGGTCAATCGAAACAAGAGCTCGGTGACGCTCAACCTGAAAGATCAAGCTGACCTCGCGCTCGCCCGGGAGCTGGGCCGGCGGGCCGACGTGCTGATCGAGAACTTCCGCCCGGGGACGATGGAGCGTTTCGGCCTCGGCCATGCCGACCTGGCCCCCGGGAATCCGGGCCTCGTATACGGCACGATCACCGGCTTCGGCGAGGCCGGCGGTGCCGCGCTGCCGGGATACGACCCGCTGGTCCAGGCGCTCAGCGGATTGATGTCGGTTACCGGGCCCGCCGACGGAGATGCGAGCAAGGTCGGGGTCGCGCTGGTCGATGTCATCGCCGGACAGAACATGATCGCCGGCGTTCTCGCGGCGCTCCGGGTGCGGGACCGGACCGGCAAGGGACAGCGGGTCGAAGTCGATCTGCTCTCGACCGCGCTGGCCGCTCTGGCGAACCAGTCGTCCTCGTTTCTGAATACCGGAGTCGCGCCCGGCAGGCTGGGCAACGTTCATCCCAGCATCGAGCCGTTTGCGACCTATGCCGCGGCAGACGGCCCGCTGATGATCTGCGCCGGCAACGACAACCAGTTCCGCGAACTCGCGGTCGCGATCGGGGCTCCGGACCTCGCCGCCGATCCGCGCTTCCTGAGCAATTTGCTCAGGGTCGAGCACCGCGACGAGCTGAGAATCGAGCTCGAGTCGCGCCTCGAACTCGATTCGGTCGATTACTGGGTCCGGATCCTGAGCGACTGCGGAGTGCCGGCCGGCCCGGTCAACGACATCGGTGCCGGTTTCGAGCTGGCCGAGGGCCTGGGCCTTGAGCCGGTCGATGAGTTCGACCGGATCCGGACCGTGCGATCTCCGCTCAGGCTGTCCGAGACTCCGGCCCGGACTCGCCGGCGCCCGCCGTCGCTGGATGAGCAGGGTGACGAGATCAGGGCCTGGCTGCAATCCGGCTCGGACTGGGACTGAGCGGGGCCGGGACCATGGATCTGGAGCTGCTTGACGAAACGATGGCGGAGCTCGGCGAGCCCGCGTACCGGTCCCGGCAGGTCTTCGAGTGGCTGGCCCGGGGGGCGGCCACATTCGAGGAGATGAGCAATCTGCCCACCGGGCTGCGGGGCGAGCTGGCGGCACGGCTGCCGATCTCGACTCTCGCGGAGGAGGCCTCGGCCAAGTCGGTTGACGGCACCGAGAAGGCGCTGTTCATGACCGGTGACGGCCGTCCGGTCGAGGCAGTCCTGATGCGCTATCGCGACGGTCGCCGCTCACTCTGCCTCTCGAGTCAGTCCGGCTGCCCGTTGACCTGCACTTTCTGCGCCACCGGGTCGATGAAGTTCGGCCGCAACCTGAGCCAGTCCGAGATCCTGGACCAGGCCCTTCACTTCCGCCGGATCGAGCCGGTCAACCAGGCCGTGTTCATGGGCATGGGCGAGCCGATGATGAACCTCGACAACGTCCTGGCGACGTGTGAGCGGCTGCCCGCGATCGGGATCGCCAACTCCCACACCACGATCTCGACGGTCGGCTGGCTGCCGGGTATCGAGCGGGTGACCGCCGAGGGGCCGGCGGTCCGGCTCGCGCTCTCGCTCCATGCCCCCGACGACGAGCTCCGCTCGCAGATCATGCCGGTCAATGACCGCTATCCGATCGCCGACGTGATCGGCGCCTGCCGCGAGTGGCGCCACACCCGCAAGCGCAAGGTATTCATCGAGTACCTGATGCTCGAGGGCGTGAACGATTCGGTCGAGCAGGCCCACGAACTGGCCGGGCTGCTGCTGCCGAAGAACGACTTCAAGGTCAACCTGATCCCCTACAACCCCAGCGGAAACGAGTACACGGGCTCTTCCAGGGAGGTCATCCGGGATTTCCGCGACACCCTGATCCGGCGGGGCATCTTCGCGACCATCAGGCTCACCCGCGGGCAGGACATCGATGCCGCATGTGGCCAGCTGGCCGCGAAGGCGGCCGCCTGACCGGCCCGGCACCGCCCGCGAAGGAGGACGAACGGCTCCTTCAGTCGCGGTCGCGCCGCAGGGAGGCTTCGATTACCTCGAGCGCGGCTTCGAGCGGGTACCAGCCCTCGACCTCGACATGCTTGCCCTCGGGCTGCTTGTAGACCGAGAAAAAGTGGGCGATTTCTTCGCGCAGCTGTTCCGGCAGGCCGTCCATCGAGTCGATGAAGTTCCAGTTGGGATCTTCGGCCGGCACGCAGAGGATCTTGTCGTCGATCTCACCCTCATCGGTCATGCGGAAAAGCCCGATCGGTATCGCCGGGATCACGCATCCCGGGAAGGTCGGTTCCGAGACGCAGACCATCGCGTCGAGCGGGTCGCCGTCCTCGCCCAGGGTGTGCGGCACGAATCCGTAGTCAACCGGGTAGACCATCGAGGAGAACAGGAAGCGGTCGAACTTGATCGCCCCGATGTCTTCGTCCCATTCGTACTTGTTGCGGCTGCCTTTGGGCACCTCGACAATGATGTTCACGGTTTCACTCATGGGCTGATCCTAACCGCAGAAAGGCCGGACGGCTGCGGGACGACGGGGCCGGGCCCCCGGGCGAACACCCGTCGCTATCCACCGAGAACCCGGTGTTCTTCCTCGCCCTCGACCGGGCGCCACGGCTCGTCCCACTGGCAGACGCCCTTGACCAGCCGATCGGCCTCGGACGGTCCCCAAGTGCCCTTTTCGTAGGGGATCACCTCCGGCGGGTCGTCGAGCAGCGGCTGGACGATGCGCCAGGTCTCCTCGATCGAGTCGATCTTGGTGAACAGGTCGGTCCGGCCGTTGATCGCGTCGTCGAGCAGCCGCTCATAGGGTTCGGGCTCGGTCCCGGGCTCCTTCTCGAACAGCACCTCGAAATCGGAATTCTGGAACGAGTCGACCCCGGCCGCCTTGGTGATGTACCGCATGCGCGCTCCCGGCTCCGGGTCGATCCGGACCACGATGCTGTTGCGGTTGGGCTCGGCGCCGGCCCCGACTCCGATGTGAGGGGGTCGCTTGAACGCGACCCTGACCTCGGTCTGCTTGACCGGCAGGTCCTTGCCGGTTCGCAGGTAGAACGGAACCCCGGACCAGCGCCAGTTGTCGATCGCCAGCTCGACCGCGGCGAAAGTCTCGGTCTGGGAGTCGTCGGCGACCTCGGGGATGTCGCGGTATCCGATGTACTGGCCGCGCACGGAGCGGGCCGGGTCGGCCGCCCGGATCGCCTGGAAGAGCTCGTATTTCTTGGCCCGGATCGAATCGTGCTGGTTCGTATTGGGCGGTTCCATCGCGACCAGCGCCAGCACCTGGAGCATGTGGTTCTGGATCACGTCGCGGATCGCCCCGACCTGGTCGTAGAAGCGGCCCCGGTCTTCCACCCCGAAGCTCTCGGCCATGGTCATCTGGACGTAGTCGACGTAGTTGCGGTTCCAGACCGGCTCCAGGGTCGTATTGGCGAAGCGCAGGTAGGTGATGTCCATCACCGGCTCTTTGCCGAGGTAGTGGTCGATCCGGAGGATCTGGTTCTCGTCGAGGACCTCGGTCAGATCCGCCTGCAGTTCTTCGGCCGATTCGGTGTCGTGGCCGAACGGTTTCTCGATGATGAACCGGCCGCGGTCGGCCAGGCCGGCATCGTGCAGCTGCTTGATGATCGACGAGAACAGGAACGGTGGCACTTCGAGATAGAACAGCGGGTGCCGGCTCTCACCGAGCTCGTCGCTCAGGTCGGTGAACGTTCTGGGGGCGTCGAAGTTGCCGGCGACGAAGCGCATCCGCCCGGCAAGCCTCTTGAAGACCGCCTCATCGACCGATCCCAGCGAGTTCTCGATCGACTCGCGGGCCCGCTGCCGCATCGTCTCATGGCTCCAGTCGCTCCTCCGGCCGACCCCGATGATCGGGCAGTCGAGCTTGTTTCGCTTTTCCAGGCGGTAGAGCGCCCGGAAAGTCATCTTCTTCGCAAGGTCTCCGGTGATGCCGAAGATCACCAGCGCGTCGGTCATCTTCGTGGCGCCGGAGTCGCTGTCAACGGACGCTGCTCCCTCATTCGAACTCATGCCGGGAGGGTATCCGCTGGCGCCGCCCGAAGGTGCCGCCGGCGGTGATGTCTCGGGGTGAGCCGCGTGTGACGGGGTCGGCCGTGTGGCGGCCGGTTGCCTTCGGCGGGACGATCTGCAACACCGCCCGCATGAGCGCTTAGGATGGTGGCATGGAACTCGGAATTGTCGGACTCGGACGGATGGGGGCCAACATGGCCCGGAGACTGATGCGTGACGGGCACAGTTGCGTCGTCTACGACGTGAACCCGGACGCGGCAAAGGCGCTGGAGGGGGAAGGGGCGACCGCCGCATCCGACCTGGCCGACCTCGCCGCCAGGCTGACCGCTCCCCGTGCGGTCTGGGTGATGGTGCCGGCCGGCGAGATCACCGACAAGACGATCCGGGCGGTCGGCGACGAACTCGAGTCCGGCGACGCGATCATCGACGGCGGCAACACCAACTACCGCGACGACATCCGGCTGGCGAAAGAGCTGGCCGAAAAGGGGATCGACCATCTCGATTGCGGGACCAGCGGCGGTGTATTCGGCCTGGAGCGCGGCTACTGCCTGATGATCGGGGGCCCCGAGGCCGCCTATCAGCGGATCGAGCCGATCTTCGAAAGCCTCGCCCCGGGCGTGGGGGATATCGACCGGACGCCGGGGCTGGACGGCGATCCCAGCCCGGCCGAGAAGGGCTACCTGTACTGCGGCCAGGCCGGTGCCGGGCACTTCGTGAAGATGGTCCACAACGGGATCGAGTACGGGATGATGGCCGCGATCGGCGAGGGCCTGAACGTGCTCAAGCAGGCCGACGCCGGATCGGTCAAGCGTGACCACGACGCCGAAACCGCGCCACTGCCCCACCCCGAGTACTACCAGTACGAGATCAACGTGGGCGAAGTCTCCGAGGTCTGGCGACGGGGCAGCGTGATCGGGTCCTGGCTGCTCGATCTGACCGCCGCCGCCCTGGTCGAGTCACCGGGCCTTGAAGGTTTCTCCGGCCGGGTATCCGATTCCGGCGAGGGCCGCTGGACCGCGATCGCCGCGGTCGAGGAGGGCGTGCCGACGCCGGTGTTGACCGCGGCACTCTACGCGCGCTTCGCCTCGAGGGATCTCGACCATTTCGGCAATCAGGTTCAGTCGGCGATGCGCAAGCAGTTCGGCGGCCACGACGAGAAGCCGGCGGGAGACAAATAGGCGCGATGGTCACCAAGGCCGTCGCCGATTCCGAAGCGGCCGCCCGGGAGGCGGCGCGAGTCATCGAGGGCGAGGCCGCCTCCGCGATACGCGATCGCGGCCGGTTCAACATGGCGGTCAGCGGCGGCAGGACCCCCTGGAGGACCCTCGAGCTGTTGGCCGACAGCAGCCTCGAATGGTCCAGGACCTCGCTTTTCCAGGTGGATGAGCGGATCGCACCGACCGGCAGCGAGCAACGCAATCTGACTCACCTGGTGCTGAGCCTTCCGCTCATCTGCCAGGCCGCGATCCGGCCGATGCCGGTCGGTGCCGACGATCTCTATACCGCGGCGGCCGGCTACGAGTACTCGCTGCCCGACCGCTTCGACCTGATCCATCTCGGGCTGGGGCCGGACGGCCACACCGCCTCGCTGATCCCGGACGACGGGGTTCTCGAGGTGACCGACCGCGCGGTCGCGTTGACCGATGGCGAGTATCAGGGAACCCGCCGGATGACCTTGACCTACCCGCCGCTCAATCGTGCCCGGAAGATCCTGTTCCTGGTGACCGGAGACGAGAAGCGGAAAGCACTGGGGCAGCTGCTGGCCGGCGACCGGTCGATTCCGGCCGGCCGGGTCGAGAACCGGGACACACTCGTGGTGACCGATCTCGACCCGAGTGAACTCGATCAGGCCGATACCGCCGCCACCAGTGGCTGAGCCGCCGCGGCCAGCGGCCGAGCAGGCCGACCGGGGCTCCCGGGACCCCGAACCGGGAAGTGTTCCGAAGCTCCGCCACTTCATGGAGCTCGGCCGGGAGCGATACGGGC
>JBGUDX010000053.1:0-7995 GCA_041821645.1 Acidobacteriota bacterium | reverse complement strand
GCCAGCGCCAGCCCGGGGTACAGATGATCCGGATCAAGCTGCCGTTCGGCGGCGTCACCCCGGAACAGATGGACGCATTCGCCGATGTGGTCGAGACCTACGCGCCCCTGGAGAAGGGCCACATAACGACCCGCCAGAACATCCAGATCCATCACGTCCCGCTCGACCAGATGGTCCACATGCTGCGCGACCTGGCCCCGAGCGGCCTCTCCTCCCGCGAGGGCTGCGGCAACACCGTGCGCAACGTCACCGGAGATCCCTGGGCCGGCATCGCCGGGGACGAGATCTTCGACCCGACCCCGTACGCCGGGGCATACACCCGTTACTTCGTCCGCCACCCGACGACCCAGCTGATGCCGCGCAAGATCAAGACCGCGTTCACCGGCTCCGACAGCGACCGCGCGATAACCGGAATCCACGACATTGGCTTCATCAGCCGGATCAGGGACGGGGTGCGGGGCTTCGAGATCAGGGTCGGCGGCGGCACCTCGATCATGCCTCGGATCGCACCGACGATCTATGACTTCGTCGAGGCCGACAACGGTGAGTTCCTCAAGGTTTCGGAGGCGATCCTCCGGGTATATGACCGCCAGGCCTGGCTGCGGCCGAACCGGGCCCGCGCCCGGATAAAGGTGCTGGTCGACAAGGTCGGCATCGATGAGGTCCGCCGCATGGTCGATGCCGAACTCGAGGGCGACTGGACCGACCAGCGCGATTTCACGATCGACCGACTCCGGTTCGACGTGGACGAGCAGGCCATGCTGCCCGAGCCAAAGGGGACCGCATCCTCTCCCGACGGCGACCGGGCCGGGTTCGACCGCTTTCTCGAGGCGAACACCACGGCACAGCGGCAGGACGGCTTTCGCGCGGTCGAGGTGAAGGTGGTCCGTGGTGACCTGACCCCGGAGCAGTTCCGCGGACTCGGCCGGATCATGCGCGAGTACACCGGCGGCTTCGCCAGGATGACCGTGCAGCAGAACATCGTCCTGCGCTGGGTTCGCGAAGAGGCGCTCCACGACGTATGGCTTCGCCTGAACGAGCTCGACCTCGGCGGAATCGGGCCGCGGCGGATCACCGACGTGGTCAGCTGCCCCGGGACCGACAGCTGCAAGATGGGGATCACCAGCTCGATGGGACTCAACCAGGCGGTCCAGGAGAAGGTCGAGAGCATGAAAATCACCGACCCCCTGACCCGCGAGATCCACATAAAGATGAGCGGCTGCCCGAACGGCTGCAGCCAGCATCACATCGCCAACATCGGCTTCTACGGCGCCTCGATCAAGGTGGGAGGCCGCACCATGCCCGCCTATGTGGCCCATCTCGGCGGCAAGTACATCGACGGCGAAACGATTTACGGTGCCCGGCTCAAGGTCAGGCTGCCGGCAAGGCGGGTGCCGGAGGCGGTCGAACGCTGGATCAACATCTATGAGGCCGAGCGCGAGGACGGAGAGGTCTTCAACGCCTTCGTCGAAAGGGTCGGGACAGCGCGGATGGAAGATGCCGTCAGGGAGCTCGCCCTGCCCGTCGACTTCACTCTCGACACAATGCAGCAGTTCATCGACTGGAACCGCTCCGACCCGTACGTGGTCGAGCGCGGTGAAGGCGAGTGCGCCGTCTGACCGTCCCGCCAGTCCGACCGACCCGACCGACCCGTCCGACTCGACCGACCGAACCGACCGAACCGACCGAACCCATGGAACCGACCACAACAGCCCCCGACCGCGAGCAGTCCCGGAACCGCTTCGATGCCGAAGCGGTGGCCGCCGAGCTCGAGCCGCTGAGTGCCTCTGAACTGCTCAAGTGGGCCTTCGACGAGTTCGGCCAGGACATGTACATCGCCTGCTCCCTTCAGAAGACGAGCTCGGTCATGGTTCACCTGGCCACCGAGATCAACCCGCGCGCACGGTTCTTCTACCTGGACACCGACGTGCTGTTCCCCGAGACCTACGAGACCAGGGACCGGCTGGCGGAGCGCTTCGGGGTCGAGTTCGAGCGCTGGCACAACATCAGCCTGGAGGAGCAGGCCGAGCGGCACGGTGACAGTCTCTGGCAGACCGACCCCGATGCCTGCTGCGCGCTGCGCAAGGTCGAGCCGATGCGCAGGGCCCTCTCTACCGTAGACTGCTGGGTCTCCGGCATCCGTCGCGAAGATTCAAAAACCCGGGCAAGTGCTCCGAAGTTCGCCTGGGACAAGCGGTTCAACCTCTGGAAGATCAATCCTCTGGCTGACTGGACCGAGCGGGATGTCTGGAATCACCTGAATGAAAACAACATCCCCTACAACCCGCTGCATGACCAGGGCTACCCCTCGATCGGGTGCACCCACTGCACCCGCCCGGTGGTTCCCGGTCAGGATTCCCGCGACGGGCGTTGGGCCGGCTCCGGTAAGAACGAGTGCGGAATCAACTGATCTACACCTGATCGCAGGGCGCGGCGGCGCGGCGATCGGAATCTGAGCTTCACTACCCTGCCCGCCGGCGTTTTCGATACTCCCAGTCCATAAACCCTTCACACAGACGAGCGAGAAAATGACCGAACTGACCCTGACCCTTCACGAACGGCAGACCGCCGACTTCGAAATGATCGCCAACGGAGGCTTCGCCCCGCTGACCGGCTTCCAGGGGTCCGAAGACTGGAGCAGCGTCTGCTCCAGCATGCGGACCGCCGCCGGCGACTACTGGCCGATCCCGATCACCCTGCCGACCGACCTGGAGTGTGAAGTCGGCGACGTCGTCACGCTCGACTCGGACGAGGGCAAGCACCTGGGGAGCATCACGGTCGAAGAGATCTTCGAGCGCGACGTCGATCGCGAGGCGGTCGAGGTCTATGGAACCGACGACCTCGAGCACCCCGGCGTCGCCGCGATCCACGCTGAGGGCAACCGCTGTATCGCGGGCCCGATCAAGGTCGATGCCCTGCCCGACCACGAAGAAGCGTTCATGCGCCGCTACCTCACCCCGGCCGAATCGAAGCAGGCCTTCGCCGACCGCGGCTGGAAGAAGATCGTCGCCTTCCAGACACGCAACCCGATCCACCGGGCGCACGAATACCTGACCAAGGCGGCGCTCGAGACCTGTGACGGGCTGTTCATCCACCCGCTGATCGGCAAGACCAAGCCGGGGGACATCCCGGCCGACGTACGGATGCGCTGCTACGAGGTCCTGATGGAGGACTACTACCCGAATGACCGGGTCATCCTCGGCGTCAAGCCGGCCAAGATGCACTACGCAGGGCCGCGCGAGGCCGTCCTCCACGCGATCGTGCGCCGCAACTACGGTGCGACCCATTTCATCGTCGGTCGCGACCACGCCGGCGCCGGTGACTACTACGGCACCTACGACGCCCAGGAGATCTTTGACACGATCGACACCGACGAACTCGGTATCGAGCCCCTGATGTTTGAACACACCTTCTGGTGTGACGAGTGCGAAGGACTTGCCTCCGGCAAGACCTGCCCCCACGACAGTGACTCACACCTGTTCCTGTCGGGCACCAAGGTCCGCGAGATGCTCGGCAACGGCGAAATGCCGCCGCCGGAGTTCTCCCGCCCCGAGGTCGCCCAGATCCTGATCGACGCTTACAAGGAGGACAACTAGAAATGTCAGAAGAAAAGGGATTCACCCTCTGGTTCACCGGGCTCTCCGGAGCCGGCAAGACCACCATCTCCCACCTGCTCGCCGAGGAGCTCACCGCCCGCGGCTCGAAGCTCGAGATCCTCGACGGCGACATCGTCCGTGAGAACCTCTCGAAGGGCCTCGGTTTCTCCAAGGAGGACCGGGACATCAACATCCGGAGGATCGCGTTCGTGGCCGACCTGCTCTCCCGCAACGGCACCCCGGTGATCACCGCCGCGATCTCCCCCTACCGGTCGATCCGCGACGAAGCCCGCGAGCTGATGGGTGACCGCTTCATCGAGGTCTACATCGAAGCCTCGGTCGATGCCTGCGCCGAGCGCGACGTAAAGGGCCTTTACGCCAAGGCGTTCTCCGGCGAGATCAAGGAGTTCACCGGTGTATCGGATCCCTACGAGGCTCCCGAGAACGCCGAGGTCGTGGTCAACACCGAAGAGCATGAACCGGAGGAGTCGGCCTCCATCCTGCTGGCCTACCTCGAGGAACGGGACCTGATCCCGGCCGCCGTCAATTCCTGAGGCCAGGACTCCGCCCTCCGGGCGGAGCGGCGCTACCCGAATTATCCGAGCGGCGGGCCCTGTGGCCCGCCGCTTTTGTATTTTCGAAACATGAAACCCGATCTCGAACGTCAGACGGCACCCGAAGGCTCGTCTCCCACACGAGTGCCCCGGATACTGGATTCCGGATGGGTCGCAGTTGATCCCTGGTGGGGCAAGATCCATCCGATCGAGCTGCACCCCGGTCTGAGGACCTTCGGCGAGATCGAAGTGATCGAGCAGATTCGGTCCGGCGGTGCCCTGGTCGACACCAGGCGGCCCGAGTATGCGGAGGCCAGCGGCACTCTTCCCGGGTCAAAGGCGATCCACTGGGAAACGATCGGGGACCGGAAGGACGAAATCGATCCCGACCAACTCACCGTGCTGTTCTGCAACGGGCCTCAATGCAGCGCCACTCCGCGGGCGGTCAGGATCCTGCTCGGACTGGGTCGCGACCCGACTGGCCTCGCCTACTATCGCGGCGGCATCCGCGACTGGATTTCGCTGGGCCTGCCGACCGTCTCAGCGGACCGGGGCTGACCGACCGCACCCCTTTCCGGGATGGCCTTGGCGTGCGCCGGGACTATCCCGGCCGGTGCCGCGACCCGAGGCCGGACGCTCAGGGCCTGGCCGGTACTTCGGGCCGGCCGAGGTCGTAGGTCTGGTAGGCACCGAACCGGCGGAAGGTCTTGTGGGTCGGGCCGTGGTAGTCGGACGATGCGGTCGCGGCGATCCCCAGATCGCGGGCCAGCCCGAGCAGGTGTTCGGTCTGCTCGCGGGTGTGCGACGGGTAGTACACCTCGATCCCGTCGATGTCGAGTGCCCGGATCAGGCGCTCGACCTTTTCCGGCTCCTTGACGTCCCAGTAGGGGTGAGCCAGGACCGGGACACCGCCGGCCTGCCGGATCACGTCGCAGGCCTGGCCGGCGGTCGGCCACTTGCGGGAGACGAACGCCTTGGCACCGGGGACCAGGTACTCCTCGAAGAACGGGCCCATGTTGTCCGCCGCGCCGGCCGCATGGGCGATATGGGGCCGCCCGATCGAATCGGCCGATCCCGCTTCACGCCTGGCGTCCTCAAGGGTTATGTCGAAGCCGAAACCACGCAGGTTCTCGACTATCTCCCCGGCCCGCTCGACCCTCTCCTGCTGGGCCCGCTCACAGGCCGGCTCGATCTTCTCGAGATCGATCCAGTAGCCGCAGATGTGGAGGTCCTCGGCGTACTCGTGGACCGATGACATCTCGATCGCCGGAACGATCTCAATCCCGAGCCGCTCGCCCGCCTCGATCGCGGCCGGAACCCCGGCCACCCCGTCGTGGTCGGTCAGCGCCAGCACCTCGACCCCCGCCTCAACGGCCTTCTCGACCACCTCCGCCGGGGGAAGCTGGCCGTCAGAAACCGTGGAGTGACTCTGCAGTTCGATCATCGGGGGCCAAGAATAGTCGCGGCAGCATCGGCCGGTGATCAGAGCGCGTGCAGCGGACGGGCCGCCGCCTTCGCGGCGACGCAAATAGACTGCGGCAGATGTTCGAGAAGGTACTCATCGCCAACCGGGGCGAGATCGCCATTCGCGTCGCCCGTGCCCTCAAAGAGATGGAGATCACCTCGGTCGCGGTCTACTCCGAGGCCGACCGGGACGCCCCCCACGTCCAGGAGTGTGACGAGGCCTTCCTGATCGGTCCACCGGTCGCGGCGGAGAGCTACCTCTCGATCGAGAAGATCCTCGGAGCTGCTGCCGAGTCCGGCGCCGAGGCGATTCACCCGGGCTACGGGTTCCTTGCCGAGAACGCCGAATTCGCCCGGGCCTGTGACGAGGCCGGGGTCGTCTTCATCGGCCCACCGGCGAGCGCGATCGACGCAATGGGCTCCAAGACCCGGGCCCGCGAGATCATGGCCGAAGCCGGAGTGCCGATCGTGCCCGGGGCCACTGCACCGGCAGCAGACGTGGATGAGGCCCGGCAGCAGGCCGAGGCGGCCGGCTTCCCGGTCGCATGCAAGGCGGTCGGGGGCGGGGGCGGCAAGGGCTTTCGCGTCGCGCTCACCCCGGACGACCTCGAGCAGGCCTACGAGGGCGCCGCGCGTGAGGGCGAGAAGTTCTTTTCCGACGACCGGGTCTACGTCGAGCGCTACCTCGAAGACCCCCGCCACGTGGAGGTCCAGGTACTCGCCGACAGGCACGGCAACGTGATCCACCTCGGTGAGCGTGACTGCTCGGTGCAGCGCCGCCACCAGAAGGTGATCGAGGAGGCGCCCGGACCGCGCGTGGACGATGAGATGCGTGAGCGCATCGGCAAGATCGCGACCGATGCCGCAAGGGCCGTGGGGTACTTCTCGGCCGGCACGGTCGAAGGTATGCAGGCCGGCTCCGACTACTTCTTCCTCGAGATGAACACCCGGGTCCAGGTCGAGCACTGCGTGACCGAGATGGTCACCGGAATCGACATCGTGCGCGAACAGATCGCGATCGCCGCCGGTGAGCACCTTTCGATCTCCCAGGACGAGGTGACGATGAACGGCCACTCGATCGAGTGCCGGATCAACGCCGAAAAGGCCGACAAGAACTTCGCCCCGGCTCCGGGCCTGATCACCTCCTACTATGAGCCCTCGGGCCCCGGCGTCCGAGTCGACTCTGGAGTCGTCGCGGGGTCGGAAGTCACCCCGATGTATGACCCGATGATCGCCAAGCTGATCGTCTGGGACATCGACCGCAGGGCCGCGACCCGGCGGATGCAGCGGGCGCTGGACGAGTACCGGATCGGCGGGCTCTCGACCTTGATCCCCTTCCACAAAGCGATTCTCGCGACCGGCCAGTGGGAACGCGGCGAGACCTGCCGCGACCTGATGGAAGACAAGAAGTGGCTGAAGACCACGGCACCCCCGACCGAAGAAGATCTGTCGCCGGCCGGCGACGACGAGCCGGAAAAGGTGGCCCGCGACTACCAGGTCGAGGTCTCCGGCAAGCGGTTCGACGTGAAGGTGATCGGCGAAGCCTCGGGTGTGCCGGCAGCGGCTACCGCCGGCAATGGCCGACCACCCAAACGGGAACGCAAGACCGGTGGCGGTGGTGGTGGCGGCCCTGTACTGGATTCACCGCTCCAGGGATCCATTTTCAAGGTCGAGGTCGAATCCGGAGCCGAGGTCGCCGAAGGAGACCTGATCTGCGTGATCGAAGCAATGAAGATGGAAAACGAGATCACCGCCCACCGGGCCGGCAAGATAACCGCCCTGCCGATCTCGGTCGGTGACTCGGTGGCCAGCGGCGACCCGCTGGTGACCATCGAGTAAAGTTCCGCGGTCCAATGCCGCCGGCGTGGCGGCAAAAGAGAGGAACTCCCGAAGTGAGATTTTTCGCATACCTTGACCCCGGCAGCGCCAGCGCGCTGCTCGCAGCAGTGCTCGCCGGCGTCGCCGGCATCGGTGCCGCGCTCAGGACCTATGGCAAGAATTTCTTCGACAAGCTGATGTTCTGGAAGAAGAGCGAGCCGGACGAGGCACAGTCGGCCGGCGGCGATGCTCCGGAAGGCGACGAGTCGGAAGGCGACCCGGCGGAAGGCGATGCTCCGGAAGGGGACGAGTCGGAAGGCGGCAAGCCCGAAAACGCCAACTCGCCGGAAGACGCGGCATCGGCCGAGCCGGTCGAAACCCCGACGGCTCCGTCCGACGCTGACGGGTCGCCCGGACAGTAAGCGCTTTGTCCGGAGCAGAGCCCGGATCGTTCCGGGATCGTGACAGCCGCGTCGTCATCATTGACGATGCTGTGCTGCGCGCGGTGAGCCCGGAGGGCGCCGGCGACTGGGACGCCCTCAAATCGAGCCCGCTGCTCGAGC
>JBGUDX010000052.1:0-8018 GCA_041821645.1 Acidobacteriota bacterium | reverse complement strand
CAGGTCTGCAGCCCGGCCGACCGCAGCGGCCGACCCACCCGTGACCAGCCAGACCGGCGGACGCTCTCCCTGCCTCATCGCGGCGACCAGCCCGGCCCCGGGCCCGTAGTCGCTGACCGGCTCGGCCTGACGGTCGAGCCCGGTCAGGCGCTGGACAGCGGGCCCGGACGCCGCTCCGCCCCCGCTGCTGCCGCGGGCCGGCACCGGGGTCTCGGCCGGCTCGAATCTCGCGAAGACGCCGCTCACCGCCGGGCCCCGGTTCAGCCGCCGCCCTTCGGGAGTCCCACCGATCTCGTGCCACGGGCCGACCATGATCCGCATCACTTCGGGCCAGGTCTGGCTGCCTGCCCGGCCTTCGGCGGCATTCGACCCGGACGGGGCCGGTCCGGGGGTCAGAACGACGCCGGCGGCTCTCAGCTTCGACTTCACCTTCCCGCAGGCCGCTGCCGCCATGGAGCAGTCCACACGCACCGGCCAGGCCTTGCCATCGTAACCGTCGGTCATCGGGGCCGGAAAAGCTCCGACGACCGCACCGATTTCCGTCGCGTCCGTCCAGTCGCGATAGTCCCACCAGACCAGATCGCCGCCGTCAACCCGGTACTCGGCCGCGCCCCGGTCGGCTACGACTCCGTTCACCGAGTAGAACCAGTCGGACCGGCGGCCGCCTTCGGTGCCGCCCGACAGGCCATCCACCGACTGCACGAACCCGCCGCCGTAGCGAGTCTCGATATCAACCGTTTCATCGAGCATGCGCAGAGCGCTGCTTGATTCGGTCAGCCGGTAGCCGGCCTGCTCGGCCAGAACCTCGCGTCCGTAGTCACGGGTGACCAGCATCTCGGCCGATCCACGCTCCTCACCGGGCCCGAAACCGCATCCGGCCAGTCCGACCGTGGCCAGGAGCGTCAGCGCCAGGGCCGGAAGCCAGACTGGGACGGGAGTGACGATTACCGCTTGACCTTGACCACTGCCCGATTCGAGGGAATCAGGCCCGACGAGCGTGCGATCAGCCGCGACTTCTTCTTGAGCCTGATCGTGGTGTATCCGCGGGAGTCGGTCGGTCTCGCGTTCGTTCCCCTGATCTTCGCCCCCCTGACCGGCCTGCGCTTGCCGGCGTCGTCATAGGCGAGAACCCTGACCCGGGTTGATTTCTTCTTCTTCACAACGCCCGGTGCCTTGAGGTAGAGCTCGGAGGGAGTTTCCTGGTTGTAGCTCTCGGACAGATACCAGAGGACGACGTCGTTCCTCTTGAGTACCGTGCCTTCTCCGCCGGCACTCGCCGAGGCGTGGTTGTGCTTGAGGACCCACCACTGCTCACCGCCGGCGACCGAATCGCCCATGCCGCAGACACCCAGCCCGAAATCAAAAGCATTCGAAAGCAGGAGCGGCCGGATCTGCTTCGCCTTCTCCGAGGCCTGCTGCAGGATGCCGAGCGCGGTAGCCCCCGGGATCTGCCGCCTGCCGTTACTCGGCGAGCCGCCCAGACAAGCGGCCTTCCGGCTGGTCTTGACGGTAGTGCTCCCGGTCTTCAGCTTCTTGTCCAACAGGACCTCGCCCTGCCAGGTGACGACCCGGACCGTCGCCGGCACGTTTTCGGCCGCGTTGGCCGGCCCCGCGAGAAGCAGCAGAGCCAGGGACAGGCCCAGGCCCACTGTCCGGGCGGAAGAGACGATTCGATTGCTCATGCAGTTCCTTCGATCCGGCGGCCGGTTCGCGAAGCCGCATTTGTCAGATACGCCCGGAGGCGCAAAGCCGGCAGGTTTTCGGACTAAGACGTGTTGTAGAGGCAACCTTCCCAAGCGCATGCTCAGTGGTCTGTGAGCCTCTCAGTACGTCCCTACCGCTGCGCGCCAGTTCCGGATTCTGACCGGATTCCCTGACCCCGCAATGGGGGTGCGACCGACTTCACCCGCAGACTAGCTCAATTGGCGTGGTCACGAGGCGGCAGGAATCCGGGTGCCCCTGTACCTTCGCCGGATGGAATTCTTCAGCCGACTCGTGGATCACCTGCCGCTGGCCCTGGGGCCGAGCTGGCTCGACCCCGATTCGTTGATCAAGACCTTCGGCATGATCGGAGTTCTGGCGATCGTCTTCATGGAGTCCGGCATGATGGTCGGCTTCTTCCTGCCCGGCGATTCGCTGCTTTTCACGGCCGGATTGCTCTCGGCCGGAGGAGTCCTTCCCGACCTCTGGGTCCTGCTGGTAACGATCCCGATCGCCGCGATCGCCGGTGACCAGACCGGCTACTGGATCGGCCGCCGTTTCGGGCCGCCCCTTTTCGACCGGCCGGACAGCCGGTTCTTCAAGCGTGAATACGTCGACCAGACCGCCGCATTCTTCGAAAAGCACGGTGCCCGGGCGATCGTGCTCGCCCGGTTCGTCCCGATCGTGAGGGCCTTCGTGCCGGTTATGGCCGGGACCTCCCACATGCACTACCGCAGCTTTCTGATCTACGACATCATCGGCGGAATCCTCTGGGGCATGGGAGTGACCACGCTCGGGTACTTTCTCGGCCAGGTCGTATTCGTCAAGAACAACGTCGAATACATCCTGCTCGGCGTGGTCTTCCTCTCAGTGATCCCGATCGGGCTGGAACTGCGCAAACAGGCGAAGATGGCCCGCAAGGCGAAGGTCGAATACGCCGACGAGACCCACGAGCCGTTCGAAAACCCGATCGACGAGGAAGGCCACCCGGTCCACCACGACGGCCCGGCCGACGACGACGGCCTGACCCACAACGACAGCCCGGCCAAACACGAGACCGGCTCGAGCGATTCCTGAGCGCCCCCGCGGGCCGGCTAGACCTGGCTGAACAGGTCGATCCCGAGATCGTTGAGGAACTGCTGTGACTCGACGTTCAGCCGGAACATCTCTCCGGTGTAGACCAGAACCCCCATCACGATCAGGACAGCGCCTCCGAACGCCATGATCGCCCTGTAGTTGCGTTTGACGATCCCGAAGACCGAGGTCATGCGGGTAAACGCGAGAGCGGTCAGCAGGAACGGTATCGCCAGGCCGAGCGAGTAGACCGCGAGCATCAGCCCTCCCTGCCAGACCGAGCCTGTGGTCGAGGCGAGCCCGAGTATTGCGGTCAGGGTCGGGCCGACGCACGGCGTCCAGGCGATCGCGAACGCGGCCCCGACGACCAGTGGCCCGCCCCGGCCGGCCCTGGCGGACAGCCGCTCCATCTGCCAATCGAGGTTCAGCCGGGTGACGAACAGCGTCGCCACGAAGTAAACCCCCATTGCGATGATCAGCACGCCGGCAATCCGGTTGAGGGTGGAGATGTTGGTACGGAGCGCCTGACTGATCCCGGTGGCCGAGAGGCCGAGAAGAATGAAGATCGTCGAGAAACTGGCGATGAACAGGAGCGAGGGCACGATGACCCGGCGCCAATCGGCGTCGTCCAGCTGGTTCGCGGATACGCCGGTCACGGTCGAGAGATAGCCCGGCACCAGCGGCAGGACGCACGGCGAGAGGAACGAGATCGCGCCCGCGAACAGGGCGGTCAGCAGCCCGACCCCGCCTATCTCCAGCATGCGGCGGCCCCGGCCTCAGTTCGGCAGGTAGCGGTCAATGTCCGCTTCCAGCATCTCGCGGGTGGCGTAGCCGCCCTGGAACAGCCCGACCACCTCGCCCTGCTCGTCGATGTATGCGGTTGTCGGTGAAACGATCGCTCCACCGAGAGAGGCGATCTGCTCGGCCGACGGATCGAAGATGCTCGGGTACGAGACCGGGATTTCGGCGAGGAAGTCCTCGGCCGCCGCCCGTTCGTCCTGCATGTCGATACCGAGAAAGGCGATCCGGTCCGCGTGCGCTTCGGCCGAATCACGAAAAAACGGGAACTCGGCCCGGCACGGCTCGCACCACGAAGCCCACTGGTTGACCACGACCGGGTGGCCCTTGAGCTGTTCGAGCTTGGTCTCGAGAGATCCCTCGTCCAGAATCTGGTTCGCCTGGGCCCGGTTGGCGGCAAGTGCGGCCGGGATGTCCCCGCCGGCCTGCTTGGAATTCCCGGAGCCGGAAGCGGACTGCTCTGCGGCTTCACCGGAAGACTTCGTGACCTCGCCGGACGAATCCGTACCGCTGTCCGAGCCGCAGGCCGAAACGGCCAGCGCGAGCCCGGCGGCGATCAGCGCCAGCCCGCCCGGTTTGAGCCGCATCTTCACCGCGGGCCCCCTCGGCCGACCGGCCCTGCGGGCTCGCATCCGGGGCGATTCGCTGTCATGTCTGGACCTCGTTTCATCTGGTCTCCTGAGCTCTTGCCTGGCGGCCACATATGTACTCCGGCCGGCCGGCCGGTCTATCCGATTTGATCCCTCCGGCCCGAGAACGGTTCAGCCGGGCCTGACCGTCCGTCCCCCGTCGTCCGAAAGACCGGGCCGGATCTGAACCCTGCCGGCACCGGCCGGGTCAGACGTAACAGTGGACCTGAAGCGGCAACCCGAAAAGCGACCCCGTGCCCGTGGGGGGCGATCCCGCGCTCTGGGCCGCTGGCGCCTGCCGGCGGTTCTTGCCGTCGCAGCCGCCTCGGTCGTGGTGCTGGCAGCCTGTGGAGGATCTGATCTCGCCGGCTCCGATTCCGGTTCCGGCGACCAGGATCAGGCCTCGGCCGCCGTGCCGTTCGCCACCGGCGAATGGGACACCGACTTCTCGAAAAGCTCGATCGAGTACGACGAGATCCGCTCCGGCGGGCCGGGCAAGGACGATATCCCCGCGCTCGACGACCCCCAATTCGTATCGACGGCCGAAGCCGACGAGTATCTGTCGCCGAAAGAGCCGGTCGCGGTACTCGAGCGAAACGGTGAGACCAGGGCCTATCCGATCCAGATCCTCACCTGGCACGAGATCGTCAACGACGAGATCGGGGGCGAGCCGGTCGCGGTCACTTTCTGCCCGCTCTGCAACTCGACCGTCGCATTCAGTCGGGAAGTCGATGGCCGGGTACTCGACTTCGGCACCACCGGAAAGCTCCGCCGTTCGGATCTGGTCATGTACGACCGCCAGACCGAGTCCTGGTGGCAACAGCTGACCGCCGAGGCGATCATCGGCGAGCTGACCGGAACCAGGCTCGAGGTGCTGCCTTCCCAGATTCTCTCCTGGGAGCAGTTCAAGCGGGTCGCACCCGACGGCCGGGTGCTATCGCGCGACACCGGCTTCGACCGTGACTACGGCACCAACCCCTATACCGACTATGACCGGCCCGACTCCGAGCCGCTCCTCTACGACGAACCGACCGACGATCAGCTCCCTCCGAAGGAACGGGTGACCGCCGTCCAGACCGGAAACGATTCGGCAGTCGTCTACCCGTTCGGCCGGCTGGCCGACGAGAGAGTCGTCCAGGATCAGCTCGATGGCAAGCCGATCGTGGTCTTCTACGACCCCGGCGTCGCCTCAGCCCTGGATGAAGCCGAGATCGCCCAAGGTGAAGAAACCGGCGGCGCCGCCGTATTCGGGCGAAAAGTCGCCGGTCGTACGCTCAACTTCGAACCGGCCGGCGAAGGCACCTTCCGGGATCTGGAGACCGGCTCAACCTGGAACATGACCGGCCAGGCGACTGAAGGGGCTCTCAAAGGAGAGCAGTTGAAACAGATCAGCTCCGACGACCAGTTCTGGTTCGCCCTGGCCGCCTTTTTCCCGGATGCCGATGTCCGTGGCTGAGTGGCCGTTGCCCGGTTCACCCTGAGCGACCAGTCAGCAGCCCCAGGTTGGAGACGATGAACGGCACCAGGTAGTTCGCCACGGTCTTGATCCAGGTAGAGGTCTCTCCCTCCCCCGCCAGATAGGTGTCCCCGTGATTGATCGCGGTCAGAATCGTTCCGACGACGACGGCGATGGCGACCGTACGCTTCAGGTGCCTGGGCTGCAGGCAGTAACGGATCGCTTCTAGCATCGTTTGCCGGTTGCCCGCCGGGGTCCCGTCTCTCCCGGGAACCAGCGTGTGTGGGTGAGCAGGCGGTCGGGTGGATTGCGGTCCGCCATAGTACCGCTACGGGGATTCGAACCCCGGTTTCCGGACTGAGAATCCGGCGTCCTAGACCCCTGGACGATAGCGGCAAGCGGCGGCCATACTAACATTCCTCCGACCGCGGAGCCGACCGTCCCCGCGGGGCAGCGGGTGCATTCGCCAGTCGTTAGAGTTGCGCCTCCCGCGCGGCTGTGGCGGAACTGGTAGACGCGCAGGCTTCAGGTGCCTGTGTCCTTTGGGACGTGGAGGTTCGACTCCTCTCAGCCGCATCGATCAGCCGAACCGGGGCTGCGACGCGGCCGGGCGCCCTAGCCGAGCCTGACCTTGGTCTTGCCGGTCCTGGCGCTGGTCTTCTTGGCGGTCACCTTGACCTTGACCGTCGCCTTCTTGCCCTTCCTGCCCTTGACCTTGGCCTTCAGGTTGAAGGTTCTGGACTTGCCCGGGGCGATGTTCTTGACCTTGGCCGAGCCCTTGCCGGCGCCTTTGGCCGTGAGCTTGACGTTCCTGGCGGTCGCGATGCCGTTGTTCTTGACCGTGACCTCGAACTTGCCCTTTTTGTTGGCCTTCACCTTGCCCTTGGCCTTTACGTCGACCGAGCCGAACTTCGCTTTGCCGGCCTTGCCCGAGCAGGGCTGGGTGTACGGGGGTGTGTCCAGGTTCTCCCTGCCGCTGATCTCTCCGACTGTGTCGCGATTCGCGATCGTGACAACCGCGCTCGAAGTCCACCCTTTTCCGGGGCAGGCGATCTGGAGATAGTCCGGGTCCTGCCCCATCTCGCCGGGAATACGGGAGATGAATGCCGGGACCGCCGAGTCCGCCGTGAGACGGGGAATGTCCATGATCAGAGCGTTGTTCTTCTGGACCGCCCTGATGTAGATGCCGGTGTTGGTCTGGGCCGAGTATCCGTGAACGATTTGGATCGGGCGCCCCTTGTTGTCTCTGCCGCCGTTGAAGTTGACCGTCACCGAATCGGTGATCAGGGCGCCCACGTTCTGGGCGAGGAAGAGATCGGAGGTGCCAGACCCGACGATCGAGTTGGGACAGCGCGCGATCGCCTCTTCGGTCGGATAGTTGGTGTCTTCTTCCGTGATCGCCGTGCAGACCGGGGTCACGTTGTTGTGGGGCTCATAGGTCATGTAGTCCGCGAAGCCGAGATCCAGGGACACGATCGGCTTCAGGGTCGTCGCCACCGGATCGGGCTTGACCTTCACGTCGAGAACAAGACTTCCCGACGTGGTGACCTCCTTATAAAGCTTTCCGCTCGGCTGCATGTCAAGCGTCGAGGTGGCGGACGCGGCGCCGGCCGATCCGGCGGCAACGAGGAATGCGGCGGCGACTCCCGCCAGAATGACCGCTTTCAGTTTGTTCATATCTCCCGTTCGTCGATTGACATCAGGCTTGAACCGCGTCCGCGGCATCGCCGGGAGTGGAGCCTCCGGCTGACCACTACTACTGCGCCACCACCACATTAACGCTGCCGCCCGGCCAAAGTAGCGGCCGGTCGCGCCATGCGGGAGACCGCCGAAGCCACGCTCGCGAAATCCATGCCTGGCGGGCAAGAGAAAGGGCGGCCCCGGAGGGCCGCCCTTTCTATGCTTTTGGATCAAGTGACCCAGGTATCGCTCGGACCTACTTGAGCTTGACCTTGGTCTTGCCGGTGGAGGCGTTGGTGTTGTTGCCCTGCGCCTTGACCTTCACCGTGACCTTCTTGCCCTTCTTGCCTTTGACCTTCAGCTTCAGGTTGTAGGTCTTCGACTTGCCCGGGGCGAGGTTGCCAACGGTGGACTCGCCCTTGCCGGCACCCTTGCCGGTGAGCTTGATCTTCTTGGCAGTCGCGGTGTCGTTGTTCTTGACGGTCACCTTGAACTTGCCATTCTTGTTCGCCTTGACCTTGCCCTTGGCCTTGACCTTGGTCACCTTGAGCTTGCCGGCCTTGCCTGAGCAGGACTGGGTATAGGGGGCGGTAGAGATCTCTGTCCGGTCGCTGATGTTGTTGGCTTCATCTCTTTTAGCCAGGGTGATGACCGCGCTCGACGTCCAAGTCGACGTGGGG
>JBGUDX010000051.1:0-8058 GCA_041821645.1 Acidobacteriota bacterium | reverse complement strand
GCTGCGCCCGGGCGCACGATGTCGCGCCTGGCCTTGCCACCCATCAGCAGGTCGAGCGAATGGGCCAGCACGGTCTTGCCCGCCCCGGTCTCGCCGGTGAGCACGTTCAGGCCGTCGCCGAAGGCCAGTTCGGCCCGTTCGATCAGCAGCAGGTTCTCGATCCGGAGTTCGCGCAGCATGGGACACCCTGTCTACCAGCAGCGGCGGACACACCGGGGTCGCTTCAGTGGCCCGCCTCAGGGGGCCGGACGGCCCGGTTCAGCAGTCCCGGCCCGGTTCAGGAGGACCGGCCCGGTTCAGGAGGACCGGCCGGGCTCAGTGAGCCAGATGACCGAACTTCTCCCGGATCCGGTGGTAGAAGTTCGAGCCCGGGAGCTGGGCCAGGCGTCCCAGCCTGCTGCGAAAGCGGACTTCGGCCTCGGCCCCGGGGGCGAGGTCGCCGATCTGGATCCCGTCCGCCGCGGCATCGACGCTGTCACGCCCGCGGTGGTTGACCACATGCAGTACGTCACCCGGCGCGACCACCAGGGCCCGGGCGGTCAGGGTGTGCGGCGCGATGTAGCTGACCACGTAGCCCTCGACGCCCCAGGCCAGGATCGGTCCGTTGTTGGCCAGGTTGTATCCGGTCGAACCGGTCGCGGTGGCGGCCACCAGGCCGTCGCACCGCACGTGGCCCACCTCTTCGCCGGCGATCCGGTAGCTCAGCTCGGCGACGCCGCTGCGAGGACGGCGGCTGAAGCTGACGTCGTTCAGCGCGATCGCGCTGGCGGTGTCGGTCTTCACCTCCAGTCCGGGCAGCTCGATCACCTCGATGTCTCCGGCGAAGGCCCGGTCCAGGCCGAGCTCCATCTGGCCGGCCTCGACCCCGGCCAGGAAGCCGACCCGGCCGAAGTTGATCCCGAACACCGGGGTCTCGGACCCGGCCATCGACCTCAACGCCCGCAGCAGGGTGCCGTCGCCGCCGAGCACCACGCACAGCTCCGGCTGGTGTTCGCCCCGCTCCTCGCCGGTCACCAGGTCCCAGCCGTGCCGCTCGGCCGCGGCCCTTGATACCTCGACCGCCCGCTCGATTCCTTCGGCGTGGCCATGGGTGAAAAGCAGGGCAACCGGTCGACTCATAGGGCCACACCTTCGCAGAGTGCGGCGCCGCTTTCCGCCCCATCGCCGCTCCGGCCCAGCCGGAGGAACGTCTCGAGGTTGCCTTTCGGCCCGGGTAGCCCGGTCGGCGCGACCCCGAGCAGGCTCAGTCCCGACTCCCTGGCGAACTCGGCGATCCCGACCACGGCCTCCCGGCGGTCATCCGGGTCCCGCACCACGCCGCCCCGCCCCACCCGCCTGCGACCGAGCTCGAACTGGGGCTTGACCATGGCGAGCACCTCGCCTCCGGGAGCGAGCGTTCCGGCCACCGCGCCGAGCACCTTGCTCAGGGAGATGAACGAGACGTCGATCACGGCCAGATCGGGCCTGTACTCGAGATCTGAGGGCAGCAGGTCGCGGGCGTTCAACCGCTCGATCACGGTCACGTCGGGGTTGGACCGCATCCCGGCGTCGATCTGGCCGTAGGCGACGTCGAGCGCGATCACATGGCTAGCTCCCCGTTGCAGCAGACAGTCGGTGAAGCCGCCGGTCGAGGCTCCGACGTCCAGGCAGAGCCGGCCCTCGACTCCCATCGCCAGTGAATCCAGTGCATTTTCGAGCTTGATCCCGCCCCGCGACACGTATCTCCTGACCTCCGCGATGCCGATCTCCTGAGCCGGATCGACCTCCTGGCTCGGCCTCAGGGCCACCGGCCCGTCGTCGCCCAGTTTCACCTGACCGGCCCGGATCGCCCGGGCGGCGGCCGTCCGGGACGGAAAGAGGCCGCGCTCGGCGAGCAGCAGGTCCAGACGGGATCGTTTACGGGCCATGACGAAACGGTACCGCCGATGCCCGCTCCGACCGGAAACCGGCCCCGGCCGCAGGAAAGAACCACTGTGAGCTTGGCACACACAGACCCGTTTTCGCTGCGTATTTTCTGTTCAGGAATCAGAACATGAACACACGAACGATCACACTCGACACCCACAACGCCATCGTGCTGGTCACGGCGCCGTTGCTGATGGTTGTGCCGTACCTGCTGACCTTCAGCCCGGGGCTCGGACTTATCTCCTTCTTCCTCGGCTGCCTGATGATGAGTCTTGCGCTCACCGACGCGGCACCTTCAGGCTCGCTCGCCGTAGCCGGACGCGACCGCATCCCGGTTGCCGCCCACGCCGGCCTCGACCGCGCCCTGGCAGCCACGATCATCGGCATCGGAATCGTCGCCGCGGTTCCGGGTGGCCAGCCGCTTGCCTCAATCTTCCTGGTCGGGTTCGGCGCCGCTTACATGGCACATACCGCCTTTACGCGGTATAGCGCCCGCGACGCACTATGAGCCCGCCTACCTCCCAGTGATCCACAACACATAAAGAGATAAACATCTCTCTCCTCCCCAAGCAGTACCAGAAGCCCCGCTTACCCGGCGGGGCTTTTTGGCTTCCGGGAGCGGATCGCGGCGACGGCGAACCGGGCTGACCAGGCTGCTTGCGGGGCCTGCCACCCTCTGACGACCCTGCGGGCAGGGGGGGCGAGATCTTTTCGTCGGATGCTGCCCCTACCCTGAGCCGGTGAAGACTTTTTCCCGACAGGCCGATCTGGTGCTCGAGCGGCTCGAAACCGAGTCCGCCCATGGAACGCGGGAGCCCGGGATCGACCCGCAGCTCGATTCTCTGCGCCGGACCTGGCGCGACCTGGAATCCGGTCAGAGGGACCAGGTCGCCGAGATTTCCGGTCGGATTGCCGGCCTGGTCGCCGAGAGACCTGCCGAACCGGCTCCATCGGTTCCGTTCAGCGAAGCACCGCTGTTCGACGAGGAGGCCGAGGCGACGCTCGCGCTGCAGGGTCTGGAAGGAATCGAGACGGCTCCGGCAGCCCCACAGCACGTATTCGAGGGACGGCCCGAGCCGGAGACGGTTCTTCATCACATGGGCCATGCCGAGTTCCGGCCGGGACAGCGCGAAGCCGTAGAGGCGACCTTCGAAGGGCGCGACAGCCTGATCGTGATGCCCACCGGAGGAGGCAAGAGCCTCTGCTACCAGATCCCCGGGCTGGCCACGCCCGGGCTGACCCTGGTGGTCAGCCCGTTGATCGCCTTGATGGCCGACCAGGTGCGTCGCCTGCGCACCGAGGGCCACCCGGCCGTGATGTTCGCGTCGGGACTGCCCGAGGAAGCTCTGGACGCCTCGTTTGACGGCGTCAGAAACGGCTCGGCCCGGCTGGCCTACTGCTCGCCCGAGCGCTTCGCATCATCTGCCTTCCTGGAGTTGCTCGCCAGTCGTGAAGTCGACCTTCTGGCGATTGACGAGGCGCACTGTCTCTCCGAATGGGGACACGACTTCCGCCCCGACTACCTTCGGCTGCCGAAGGTGGCCGACCGGCTCGGGCGGCCGACGGTGATGGCCTGCACGGCGACCGCGACCCAGCAGGTCGCCGACGAGATCGCGCAACGCATGGGGATGGACGACCCGGCCCGGATCCACTCCGGATTCGACCGCCCCAACCTGAGCTTCGACACCGTGGCGCTCGAAGGCAAGGGCTCCAAGGCCCGCAAGCAGGCCCTGCTCGAACACGGCCTCGCCGATCCCGGGAACCGCCCGGCGATCGTGTATTGCGGCACCCGCCGCGACACTGAAGAACTGGCCGACGACCTCAAGGCCTCCGGGCTCGGTGCGGTCGCCTACCACGCCGGCATGCCACCCGACGACCGGGCTTCGGCCCAGCACCGCTTCATGGACGATGACGCCGAGATCGTCGTCGCGACCAACGCGTTCGGCATGGGGATCGACAAGGCCAACGTGCGCTCGGTCTGGCACTGGGCCATCCCCTCGAGCGTCGAGGCCTACTACCAGGAGGCCGGGCGGGCTGGACGCGACGGCGAACCGGCCCGGGCCGTGCTGCTCGCGATGCGTTCCGACCTCGGCCGGCTCATCCGCTTCAACGAGCGCCGCAAAGTCGACCCCGGAGACGTCCAGGCCTACATCGATGAGGTCCGCCGGGACGGAAACCCGGAGGCCCGCAGGGTGATCGACGCTCCGAGGAGCGACGAGCAGAGGATCCGGCTCGCGGTGGCCGAGCGGGCCGGGGCGCTCAGCGTCGATCCCGCCCCGGGAGGACGGCTGCAGGTCGAGCTGGAGTCCGAGTTCGATCCCGGAGCGCTCACAGCCGCCTGCCGGGTCGCCGAGGACCGCGGCTGGCGGGCCTACCGGGCGGTCGAGGCGTTCAGTTTCTCCGACCGGTGCCGGCGGCGGCAGCTGCTCGACCATTTCGGGGACGACTCACCGACCGCACCGTCGGGACGCTGCTGTGACGTCTGCGATCCCGACGACTGGCTGCCCGACCCCGACACGATCGCGGTCAAGCGCTCCCGAGCCAACCCCAAGCGCGGCGCGTCCAGCCCGCCGCCGGAGCTGGCCGCCGAGGACGCTGATTTCTTCGAGACCCTGCGCCGCTGGCGTCTCGAAGCGGCCGGTGACCGCCCCGCCTACCACGTCGCCAGCAATCGGACCCTGACCGCGATCGCGACCGTGAAGCCGTCCGACGAGGATGCGCTGAGCGAGATCAGCGGGGTCGGCCCGGCCTTCATGGAAAAGCACGGCGCGGCGGTCCTCCGCCTGGTGGCCGACCAAACCTGAACATCAGGGCGCCCGATCAGGGTCTGCCCGATCCGGGATTACCCGGTCCGGGACTGCCGGGCCCTCAGCCCGAGGTGACTTTTCCGCCGGTCGCGGCGAGGACCTGCTCGGCCACCGCCGCGCCGGTGAAGCCGACCTCTTCGTGAAGCAGATCGGGCTTGCCGTGGGTCACGTAACGGTCGGGCAGGCCGACCCGCAGCACCCGGGCCCGCTCTCCGGGGTTGGGGAAGCTGTCCTCGAGGTGCTCGATCACCGCCGATCCGAAGCCTCCCTGGAGCACGCCCTCCTCGACCGAGACGATCAGATCGTGACCGAGAGCGAGGCGCTCGAGCAGCTCGGCGTCCAGCGGCTTGGCGAAACGCGCGTCGGCCACGGTCGGCTTGAGACCCTGGTCGGCGAGCAGGTCGGCCGCCTCCAGTGCGACCCCCACCCCCGAGCCGTACCCGAGCAGGGCTACCTGCTCGCCGTTTCGCAGCGTCTCGCCACTGCCGACCGGAATTACGTCGGGGGCGGCCGGAAGCTCCACGCCCTCGCCCGCGCCGCGCGGGTATCGGAGCGCGGCCGGCCCGGGGTGGGCGATTGCCGCATGAAGCATGTGGACCAGCATTGCCTCGTCCCTGGGCGCCATCACGACCACGTTCGGCAGCGAGCGGAAGTAGGCGATGTCGAACGCACCGTGGTGGGTCGGCCCGTCGTCACCGACGAGGCCGGCCCGGTCCATGGCGAAAGCCACGTCCAGCTCCTGAAGGCAGACGTCATGGACGATCTGGTCGTAGGCCCGCTGCAGGAAGGTCGAGTAGATCGCGCAGACCGGCTTGCCACCCTGAAGCGCGATGCCGCTTGCCATGAGAACCGCATTCTGCTCGGCTATGCCGACGTCGTAGTACTGCTCCGGAAACTCGTCGGCGAGCCTCTGGAGGCCGGCGCCCCCGGCCATCGCCGCGGTGATGCCGATCACCCGCGCATCCCGTTCGGCCTCATGGACCATCGCGTCGGCAAAGACCTGCGTGTACTGCGGCGCGGCCGCCTTTGGCTCCGGCTTCTCGAGGATCTCGGGAGCAATCGATGCCGGGGCATCCGATTCCTGAACCGGAACAAGCTTTGACTTGCCGGCCGGTTCGCCGTTGACGATCGAGCCCGGCTTGGCCGCGTGCCACTCTTCCATCCCGGCCAGCCCGCCCTCTTCGGCCGGGGCGAAGCCGCGGCCCTTGACCGTGTGGACATGCACCACCACCGGGCGGTCTGCTTCCAGTGCCTCATGCAGCGCCTGGCGGATCGCCCCGACGTCGTGGCCGTCGATGATTCCCAGATAGGCGAGGTCGAGCTCTTCGAACATCAGCCCCGGAGCCCAATGGGCCTTGATCGCCGACTTCAGCTCCGGGCCGAGGCGCTCGAGCCGTTTGCCCAGTCCGAGCGGCAGCTTGGTCAGCCGGTCCTCGACCCCCTCCCGGGCATGGAACAGGCCCGGCTTCAGGCGGGTCCGCTGGAAGTAGCTCGAAAGCGCGCCGACGTTGGGTGAGATCGACATGCCGTTGTCGTTGAGCAGGATCACCATCGGAGTCCCGAGGCCTCCGGCCGCGTGCATCGCCTCGTAGGCGACCCCTCCGGTCAAGGCGCCGTCGCCGATCACCGCGACCACGCGCCCGTCTTCACCTATGCCCTTGCGCATCGCCTCCTTCAGGCCGACCCCGTAGGAGATCGAGGTGGAGGCGTGGCCGGCTCCCATGATGTCGTGTTCGGATTCCGGGATCGAGCAGAACGGGGCGAGGCCGTCGTACTTGCGGATCGTGCGGAGTTCGTCCCGGCGCCCGGTGAGGATCTTGTGCGGGTAGGCCTGATGGCCGACGTCCCAGAGGATCTTGTCCCGGGGCGATTCGAGCACGCTGTGCAGCGCGACCGCTATTTCGCAAGTCCCGAGATTGGCCCCGAAGTGGCCGCCGATCTCGCCGATCACTTCGATTATGTAGTTGCGGACCTCACCGGCCAGCTGCTGGAGCTGCTCGTCGTCGAGGCCGTCGAGATCGGCGGGCGATTCGATTCCGGGCAGGATCGGAATCTTCTTTTCCGGTTTATGGCTCACTGTTCTCTCTGGTAAATGTAGTCGGCTATCCGTCTCAGGTCATCACTTTCGCCGTCCACCTCGCCCAGGGCGCCGATCGCCTGGCGGTGGGACTCGGTGGCGAGCTCCCGCGCGCGGTCAAGACCGTAGAGGCTTACATAGGTGACTTTTCCGTGTCGTTCGTCGCTTCCGCGGGGTTTGCCCAGCTCTTCATCGCTCCCGGTCACGTCGAGGATGTCGTCGACGATCTGGAACAGGATTCCCAGCTCGGCCGCAAACCGGAGGTAGGGGTCGCGCCGGTCGTCCGGGACCCCGCCCAGGGCCAGCGCCGACTCGACGCTCACCCGGATCAGCCGTCCGGTCTTCAGCGAGTGGAGATGGCGTAGCCCTTCCGCGTCCAGGTCCTGGCCTGATACGTCGACGTACTGCCCGCCGACCATTCCTTCCACACCGGTCGCGGCCGCCAGCAGACCGACCGCCTCCAGGACCCGGCCGGATTCGGCCGGAGCCGAGGCCATCACCCGGACCGCCTCGGCAAACAGGCCGTCCCCCGCCAGTATCGCCACCGCCTCGCCGAATTCGATGTGGGCAGTCGGCTTGCCCCGCCGCAGATCGTCGTCATCCATCGCCGGGAGGTCGTCGTGAACGAGTGAGTAGGTGTGGACCATCTCCAGGGCGGCCGCGATGCCCAGATAGCCCTCGATCGGCTCGTCCAGAGAGCGTGCCGTCGCCAGGCAGAGCACCGGCCGGATCCGCTTGCCGCCGGCCAGCAGCGAATAGCGCATCGCTTCGCTCAGACCGGCGGTCCCGGGCTCGACCGAAAAATCGAGCGTCTCGAGATGCCGGTCGACCGCCTCGCGCAGATCGTCCGGATAGCTCATCCCGAAGGCTCGGCCCCGGAGCCCGCCGGGCTCACTGGTCGCGGTCCAGCTTCTCGATCGCCGCGGCAGCCTCGGTGGCGGCCTCGCCGGTCAGCTCGGCCGCCTCGCCGGCGAGCCTGGCGGCGTCGCTGTCGCTCACCGCTTCGTCTTCCAGCCCGGCGGTGATCTGCTTCAGCCGGTCGCGGATCTCTTCCAGCCGGCTCACGAAGCCTCCGCCTTCATCTCTCTGTCGACCGCTCCGAGGATGCCGTTGACGAACCCGGGGGCCTCGGACCCGCTGAACTTCTTCGCCATCTCGACCGCTTCATTGGCGGTGAGTGCCGCGTTGAGCGGGGCGAAGGCGGCACCGAGCTTGGCGAGCGCCGCGAACGGCGGGATGACGTCGAGGGTCGTCGAGGCCCAGACCGCC
>JBGUDX010000050.1:0-8172 GCA_041821645.1 Acidobacteriota bacterium | reverse complement strand
CCGCCCTCGGAGCCGATGCCGTGGTCGGCACCGGCGGGCCGGCAGACGGGCCGGGTGATCTTGCCGAGGCTCTGCTCGAAGCGACGGACGGTGGGGCCGACCTGGTGATCGACTGCCTCTGGGGGGATCCGGCGGTCGCCGCGGTCGAGGCGATCAAGCCGGCCGGCCGCCTGGTCCAGGTCGGCAACTCGGCGAGCCGGGACGCGACGATCGTGGCCGGGCGGCTCCGGGGCTTCTCGATCGATATCCGCGGCCACCGCAATGTCTGGGCTCCCGCTCCGGTTGCGGCCGCGGCGTTCCGGAGGATGTGCGGCCTCGCGGTGAGCGGGGAGCTGCAGATCGAGGTCGAGGTGATCCCGCTCGAGCGGGCGGCCGAGGCCTGGGTGAGGCAGGCCGAAAGCCCGGGCAAAAAGCTCGCCCTCAGTCCCTGACCCGGATAACCGGGGCCTGAGCCCGGATAACCGGGGCTCTTACGACCTGGGCTCGACCAGCAGGGCGGCGCCGAGCACGCCGCCGTCGTCGCCGAGGGAGGCCACCTTGATCGCCGGCGGGTTGTCCGGGTTGAGCAGGTAGCGGTCCATACGATCGATGATCTTGGGCACGAGCGTGTCTCCGAAACGGATCCCCATGCCGCCGCCGATCACCACGGCCTCGACGTCGAGCAGGTTCACCGCCGAGGCGATGCCGGCGGCCAGGGACTTCACGGCCCGGTTGAGCAGGTCGGTGGCCAGTTCGTCTTCCTTCTTGTAGGCGTCGGCCCAGACGACGCTGGTCAGGTGCGGCTTGTCGTGCTTTTTCATCAGCTTGAACAGGTCGGTCTTGCGGCCCTTCTTGACCTCGATCCGGGCCTGCTCTTCCATCGACTTGCGGCCGGCGTACGCCTCGACTGTGCCGTTGAGCCCGTTCAGCCCGCGGGCGCCACCGCGGCGCACCATCGTGTGGCCGATCTCCCCGGCCCGGCCACGGCCCTTCCACGGCTTTCCGTCGAGGATGATGCCGCCACCGACGCCGGTGCCCCAGAACACGCCGAGCAGGCTGCTGAAGCCGGCTCCGGCCCCTAGCCGGTACTCGGCATCGGTACCCACCTGGACGTCGTTGCCCACCTTGACCGGGGCGTCGAGGGCGTCGCCCAGAGCCCTGCCGAGCGGAAACCGGAGGGACCAGTCGGGCAGGTTGCCGGCCCCGCTGAGGTCCCCGGTCGCGGAATTGACCGAGCCCGGGGCCCCAACGCCGATCCCCCGGAGCTGGCGCGGCTCGATCCCGGCCTCGCCGGTCGCATCCTGCATCGCCTGCACCATCGCGTTGATCACGTCGGGAGGACCCCCTCTGGTGGGAGTCGGCCGGCGGCTGTAAGAGAGGACCTTGTGGTCCGGGCTTATCACCGCGGCCGCGACTTTGGTGCCGCCCAGGTCGATCCCGCCGACCAGGTCACCCGAGTCCGAGGCCGGGGCCGCCGGAGCCGCGGGACCGGTCAGCTGTTGGCTCCCTGCTTTCGCTGCTTCCTTCTTGCGCCAGAACATCGCTCTCTTCCCGGGTCGCGTGCACGGCCGCGCCCTTTCTCCGCCGGACTTGTCTGCCGCACCTTATCCGCCTCTGGCAAGGTAGAGGCGTGCACGATCAACGTGGCTGGAAAATCTGGTGGCAGAAGCACCGCTGGTACGAGCGTAATCACCGGCCGATCCGCCGGTTCCGGCTGGATCGCGAAATGGCGCGTCGCGGCTCGTTCATCCGCCACCCGATCGAGGGTGAGGTCCTCGAGGGGCTCGAATCCGGCCGGCTCGAAGTCGGGCAGGGCACACTGTTTGAACCTGGCTGCTGGATCACCATGTCGCCCGAGGCCCGGATCTCGATCGGTGACGGCTGCTTCCTCAACCGGGGAGTGATGGTCGCGGCCCAGCAGGAGGTCACGATCGGGGACCACGTCATGTTCGCCAACGGCTGTTTCGTCGGCGATTCCAGCCACCGCTTTGACGATCCCGACCTGCCGATCACCTGGCAGGGCTTCACCTCGAACGGACCGGTGAGGATCGGTTCGAACTGCTGGTTCGGAGTCAACTCGGTCGTTACCGAGGGGGTGACGATCGGCGATCGCTGCGTGGTCGGCTCGAACTCAGTCGTGACCGGGGACCTGCCGGGCGGCGTCATCGCGGCCGGCGCTCCGGCCCGCGTGATCCGCGAGATCGAATTCCGGCCTCAGGGAAGCGGCTCCCAGTCCCACGAGTAGTTCGACTCCAGGTCTCCCTGTTCGAGTCGGTGGCGCAGGCCGTCGAGCTCTGACGGCTCGACGCTGTAGACGTGCTCCGGCCCCGGGAAGTCACCCGAGCGGACCTCGGAAACGTACTGCTCGACCCCGCTGAGCATCTCACCCCTGACGTCCGCATAACGCTTCACGAACTTCGCCATGTGGCCTTCGTTGATCCCGGTGAGGTCGTGCAGGACGAGCACCTGTCCGGCTGTCACGTTGCCGGCCCCGATGCCGATGGTGGGCACCGACAGTTTGGCGACGATCATCTCGGCCACCGCTTCCGGGACCGCTTCGATCACGATCGCGAAACAGCCGGCCCGTTCGAGGGCGAACGCGTCCTCGGCGACCTTGATCGCTTTGTCGGCGGTGCGGCCCTGGGCCTTGAGACCACCGAGCGCGGTCGCGGTCTGGGGGGTCAGCCCGACGTGCCCCATCACCGGGATTCCGGCGCCCGCTATCGCCTCGGCCCGCTGCACCGACGCGCCGCCGCCTTCCAGCTTCACCGCGTCGCATCCGGCCTCTTTGACCATCCGTTGTGAGCTGGCGATCGCCAGCTCGTCCGAGCCTTCATACGAGCCGAACGGCAGGTCCCCGACCAGCAGCGGGGTCTCGAGGCCCCGGCGGACCGCCTTGGCCAGGATGATCATCTCGTCCATCCCGACCGGCACGGTGCTGTCGTAGCCGAGCACGCAGTTGGCCGCCGAATCACCGACCAGCACCACATCGACCCCGGCCTGCTCGACCACTCCGGCCGAAGGGAAGTCATAGGCGGTGATCATCGCGATCGGCTCCCCGGCGTCCTTCATCTCGGTCAGCCGGGTGATGGTCATCGGGCGGCGTTGATCGTCGTTTCGCTTTCCAGTACTCATTTTGCGCTCACCTTGCTCTTTTTCGGTTCGATCAGGATGTTGTCTATCAGCCTGGTTCCATCAACCTCGGCCGCTACCGCGACCAGGATCGCCTCGTCGCTGTCTTCGTCGGCCGGATCGAGTGTTCCGGGGAAACGGGCCTCGAAGTACTCGGGAGTGATCCCGGCCCGGATCAGTTCCGTGCGACCGGCGTCGAGCCCCGCCTCGAGACCAGAATCGGAATACACGGCCTCGGTCTCCAGCAGGGCCTTCCAGATCGCCGCGGCCCGCTCACGCGCGCCCTCGGACAGGTGGGCGTTCCGCGAGCTCATCGCCAGCCCGTCGCGCTCGCGCACGGTCGGCAGGATCACGATCCGGGTGCGGAAAGCGAGGTCTTCGGCCATCCGGCTGATCACGGTCGCCTGCTGGGCGTCCTTCTGGCCGAAGTAGGCGAAGTCGGGATCGACCGCGTTGAGCAGCTTCGCGACGATCGTGGTCACGCCGGTGAAGTGGCCCGGTCCCCGGCTGTCGCGGCCGCCGCAGAGCACCTCGGTCAGGCCGTTCACGGTGACTTCGGTCGCGAAGCCGGACGGGTAGATGTCGTCGGGGTCCGGCGCGTAGACCAGATCGACCCCGGCATCGCGGGCGATCGCCAGATCCCTCTGCTCGTCCCGGGGGTAGAAGCTGAGGTCCTCGTCCGGCCGGAACTGGGTGGGGTTCACGAACAGGCTCATCACCACCCGGTCGCACTGCTCGCGGGCGGCCTTCAGCAGCGAATTGTGTCCTTCGTGCAGGTATCCCATGGTCGGCACCAGCCCGACCGTGATGCCGTTGCGGCGGGCCTCTTCCCGGGCGTCACTCAGTTCGGCCGGATCGCGCAGCACCTTCACCGTGACTCACCCGCCAGTGCGAAGGTGCGGGCGGCCAGCGCCTCGTAGAAGGGGGACAGGTCGGGTCGCCGTTCGGCCAGTGCCGAGCGGTGAAGCTCCACCGTCCCGGCGTCGCCCCTGGCGATCGGCCCGGTGAGCGCATCGGCGCCGCTCTCGGTCCAGTTCTGAAGGCTGCGTTTGACCAGTGGCGCCAGGACTTCGCGGGGATTCTCGACCGAGATCTCTCCCAACAGCCCGGCCGCCGTTTCTTCCAGCGTGACCAGGAAGTTCGAGGCGACGCTGGCCGCGGCGTGGTAGATCGCCCGGTCCGACTCGGCCACCGGAAACGGCTTCATGCGGAGGGCCCCGGCCAGTCCGGTCGCGAACTCCAGTGGATGGCCACCGGAGCCGGCGACCGCCGCCGGGCACCCGGCCAGGTCGGTTTTCCCGTCGGGGACGGTCTGAAGCGGGTGAAGCGAATAGCTGCCCTGATCAGAACCACCGGCAAGCGAATCCAGCCGGGTGGCCCCGCTCGTGTGACCGAGCAGGCGGGGGAGGCCGGCGGACTCGCTGATTCGCCCGGCAACCGGGGCGATCTCCTTGTCGGGCACGCAGAGCAACACGTCCCGGCCTTCGAGTCCGTCCAGGCCGTCAGCCCTTGTCCGCAGGTCGACATCGAATCCGGCTTCGACCGCCGCAGCCGCCATCGAGCAGCCGACCCGGCCGGCACCGACAACGGTGATCGCCTCTGGTTTTTCAGTGGTCGTATTCATGGTTCCGTTCCAGTTCCCTCGCGGCGATACCAGACGGCGTGAGCCCCGGAGGGCGTGTGGTACTACTGGCTTGATTCAGGTCTGTCCTCAAAAAGATCAAGTGACGGCCTGCTCCGATTATAGGCTGCCGCAATGGCGGTGACACCTGAACAGAGGCGGGAGCGGCTGGTCGAGGTCTTTCGCGAAGCCCGCGGGTGCGAGCGCTGCCCGCTCAGTGAATCGCGGACCCAGGTCGTATTCGGGGCCGGGAACGCCGACGCCGACCTGATGTTCGTTGGCGAGGCCCCGGGGGCCGAGGAAGACCGCCAGGGACTGCCGTTCGTCGGCAGGTCCGGGGCCCTGCTCACGGAATTGCTCGGCCGGGCCGGTATCGCCAGAGAAGAAGTCTTCATCGCCAACACCCTGAAGTGCCGTCCACCGGCCAACCGCGATCCCGCCCCGGCCGAGATCGAGACCTGCCGCCCATGGCTCAACGAGCAGATCCGGCTGATCGAGCCACGGGTGGTGGCGACCCTGGGCAACTTCGCGACCAAACTGCTGACCGGGGACCAGACCGGCATCACCAGGGTCCACGGCCGCCCACAGGTCCGCCAGATCGGCTCGAGGACGGTCCATCTGCTGCCGCTGTTTCACCCCGCCGCGGCGCTCAGGGCAAAGGGCACGGCCGAGCTGCTGGCCGCCGACCTGGCGACCCTGCCCGAGCTTCTCGACCGCCCCCTGCCCGGAGCGGACGATTGAGCCGGAATGGCGGGGATTCCGCACCGGACGCCGCACCGGACGCTGCGCCTGGGCCGAGCGCCGGACCGGGCGCATCGACCGTGATCGAGTCCGGCGGGCCGGAGGAGACGGCCGCCGCCGGTCGGAAGCTGGCGGCTGAGCTTCGCCGGGGCGACGTGGTGCTGTTCGAGGGCGAGGTGGGGGCCGGTAAATCGACCATGATCAGGTCGGCGATGCGGGAATTGGGGATCGAGGGCGCGATCCCGTCCCCGACCTTCACGATCGGGAGGCTCTACCGGGGCCGGGATCCGGTTTCGCACCTCGACCTCTACCGGCTGGGATCGATCGAAGACGAGGACCCCGGCCTGCTGGCTGAGTACCTGGGCCCTGACCGGATCGTCTTCGTCGAGTGGCCGGGCACGGCCGGGCCCGGTCTCGCCGCGACCGCCGTTCGCAGCTTCACCGTCTCACTGGAGCACCGGGGTGGCGATCGCCGCAGGATCGAGATCGCCCTCACGCTCCCTCCCGGATAGGCGCCTCAAAAGTGGATGACCGGACCCGGTGGGGGCCGGACCCGGCCCGACGGTGGGCTAGTTACCGGCCTCGTCTACCGCGTCCTGAACCGCCTCGGTGGCATCGTTCTGGGCCTTGTCGATCTTCTTCTGGGCGTCGTCGAGCGCGCTGCCGGCGTCTTCGGCCTGCTTGTCGGCGTCGTCGATCTTCTTGTTCGCTTCCTTCTGGGCCTTGTCGACCTTCTTCTCGACCTCATCGAGCTTCTTGTTGGCTTCATCGGTCGCCGACTCGATCTGGTCCTTGGTATCGCTGCCGCAGCCGGCCGCGAGCACCCCGGTCGCGCCCACTGCGAGAATGGCGAACGCAGTGGTCAAACGATTGGTCCCGGTCATTTCAAGTTCTCCGTTCTCGGTTTGGCCGGGCGAAGCCGCCCGTGCATCGGGGCCACTCTACCGGAGCCGTTGGTGAGAATCATCGGCTTCGACACCGCGACCGACGACACCGTGGTCGGTGCGGCCGACGGGCCGGAGATGGTTTGTGAATCGGCTCAGGCCCCGGGCGAAGACGGCCGGCCGGCACACAGCGAGGCCCTGCTGGAAGCGGTCGAGCGGGCCGTTGCCGGCCTGGGTGGCTGGCCGCGGGTGGACCGGATCGCGGTCGGAGTCGGCCCGGGCACCTTCACCGGCCTTCGCATCGGAATCGCCACCGCGAACGGACTGCGTCTCGCCGGCGGGAAACCACTCGTCCCGGTCTCCACGCTCGCCGCGCTGGCCCTGACCATGAAGTGGGGTGACGATGAGCCGGAGAGACCGCAGCTGCCGGTGCTCGACGCCAGGCGGGGCGAGGTTTTCGCCGCACTCGTTGATCCGACCGGCCATTTCATCTGGGCCCCGTTCGTCTGTTCGCCCGAAGACCTGGGTGCCCGGATCTCGGCACTTGCCGGCGGGCGGGGGCTTTCTCCGCGGGTCGCGGGACCGGGGGCGATACGATTCAGGGACGAACTGACACGGTGCGGCGCCGATGTCGCCGGGTCCGCAGAGGGGATCCACCGACTGGGCGGCCGCGCGATCTGCGTCCTGGGCGCCGGAGCCGATCCGGCGCCACCGGACACGACACCGGAACCCGACTACCTGCGAGACCCCGATGCCCAACTCTGGCTTGAACGAGACAGCCCGGATGCCGAAACCTGAGCCGGCAGCCGGGCGCACGTCCGCGGGACCGGTGATCCGGCAGATGACCTTCGCCGACCTGCCGGCGGTGGCGGCCCTGGAACGGCGCTCGTTCACCAGCCCCTGGTCGCCGGGGATGTTCGTGCTTGAGATGTCCAAATCCGGAAGCGTCGGCCTGGCGGCGGATGAGGCCGGCCTGATCGCCGGCTACATCGTGATGACCCGCTTTGACCTGGCCTGGCACCTGATGAACGTCGCGGTCGCCCCCGAGTACCGCCGCAGGGGCCTCGCCACCGGCCTGATCGACGCGGCGCTGGCCGAGATCGGACCGGACACCCCGGTGACCCTCGAGGTCAGGCCGTCGAACGTCTCGGCGATCGGGCTCTACGAATCCCTCGGTTTTCGCTCCCGCGGCTTTCGCAAGGGCTACTACCCCGATACCGGCGAGGATGCGCTGATCATGTGGCGTGGGGACCCGGAGCAGGCCGGAGTGCCCACGCCCACGCCCGGGAACCACTAGCCCGGTGCCACTGCTCGCGATAGAGACCTCCTGCGATGACACCTGCGCCGCCGTGCTGGACGGCCCGGTCGTGCTTTCGAGCGCGGTTTCCTCACAGGGCATCCACGACCGCTTCGGCGGGGTCGTCCCCGAGGTCGCATCCCGCCAGCACCTGGGCTTGGTCGGCCCGGTGGTCGAGGAGGCGCTCTCGGGGGCCGGAACCTCGATCGACCAGGTCGATCGGGTGGCGGTCACCGCCGGGCCCGGCCTGATCGGCGCCTTGCTGGTGGGGCTCAGCGCGGCCAAGGCGATTGCGGCCCCGGGCCGTCTGCCGCTCGTCCCGACCGACCATATGCACGGACACGTCGCCGCCAACTTCCTCGAGCCGGAGCCGATCGATCCGCCGTTCCTCTGCCTGCTCGCCAGCGGCGGCCACACGCTGCTGGCCGGAGTCAGGGAGCGCTCCGGTTTCGAGGTCCTCGGCGAGACCCTTGACGATGCCGCCGGTGAGGCGATCGACAAAGGGGCCCGACTTCTCG
>JBGUDX010000049.1:0-8537 GCA_041821645.1 Acidobacteriota bacterium | reverse complement strand
GACGAGCGGCTCCCCGTCGAGCAGGATCAGTTCACCGTCATAGGTGAGCTCGCACTCGTCTGCCGGGCCACCGTCACCCGCCGCAACGAATCGCACCACCTGCGCCTCGCCCGGGGGCTCGATCTCCTGCAGGCCGGGGTCGCCTGCGTTGAGAACGGCCACGTCGCCATCGTCCTGGCGGCGGAAGATCTTCAGCTTGGCCGTTTTGTAGCTCTCGAGGTCGCCGTGCCGGTCGAGATGGTCGGGGCTGAGGTTCAGGATCACGGCGCACTCGGGAGAAAAGAACTCGGTGTCCTCGAGTTGAAAGCTCGAGCATTCGCAGACCACGGTGAGATCGCGTTCGATCTCTCCGACGGCGAGGTCAGACAGCGGCGATCCGACGTTGCCGGCCGCGGCCACCGGCCTCCCGGCCGAGCGATACAGGTGCGCCGCGAGTTCGGTCGTGGTCGTCTTTCCGTTGGTGCCGGTAATCGCGATCATCGGGGCCTCGACCAGACGCCATCCCATCTCCAGCTCGCTGACCACGGGAATCCGGCGCCGGTGTGCCTCGAGGATGACCTCGGCCCCGGACGGAACCCCCGGGCTCTTGACAACGGTGGAGGCGACCTCGAGATGGGCGGTTCCCTCGGTCCCGGTCTCGAAACCGACCCCTTCCCGCCCGAGAACCTCCAGGTCAGGCGGGCTGCCGGAGTCGACCCCGAAGACCGACTGTCCGCGGGCGGCCAGGGCCCTGGCCGCGGCGACTCCGGAACGGGCCAGGCCGACTACGAGATAGGGGCCCGGGGGAAGTGGCGGCCGGACCTTGGATGAGTGGACGTATTCCACCATTCACCCTTCTACCCGGAGCCCCCAGTCCCTGTAACTGGAGCCGATTTTTCCGGGCCGCTCTCAGCTGCCGATCGACTGCTGGTAGATCGCGAAGCCGACCCCGCTGCATACGGCCGCGATGATCCAGAAGCGAAGCATGATCTTGGTCTCCGACCAGGCCATCATCTCGAAGTGGTGATGAAGGGGAGCCATCATCAGCACCCGCCGTCCGAAGGTCTTGAAGCTGAACACCTGGATCAGCACGGAAAGTGCCTCGATCACGAAAATCCCGCCGATCACGATCAGCAGCACTTCGGTCTGAGTCATCACCGCCAGCGCGCCGATCGCCCCGCCGAGACCGAGCGAGCCCGTGTCCCCCATGAAGATCGTCGCCGGGAAGGCGTTGAACCAGAGGAACCCGATGCAGCCACCGACCAGGCAGACCGCGAACAGGGCGAGATCCTGCTGTCCGGCGGTGACGAAGGTGATCGCCGTGTAGGTCAGGAGAACGATCGCGCTCGATCCCGCGGCCAGGCCGTCGAGGCCATCGGTCAGGTTGACCCCGTTGGTGGACCCGGCGATGACCAGGAAGACCAGCACGAAGTAGAGCACCGGGCCGATATCGAGGCTGATGTCGAAGGCACGGAACAGGAGCACCGGCTCGAGCCCGACCTCGTGCCGGGCGACCCACCAGAGCACGAGTGCCAGAAAGACCTGCACGACCAGCTTGTACCGGGCGGCCAGTCCGAGGGAACGGCGTTTCACGATCTTGATGAAATCGTCGGCGAAACCGAGGGCGGCACAGCCCAGTGCCACGAAGAACACGGTCATCGAGGCGACGCCGTGGTCGGAAAGCACCAGGAACGGGACCACGATCGCGGTGAAGATGATCAGGCCACCCATGGTCGGCGTACCGGCCTTGGTCTGGTGCCCCTCCGGCCCCTCCTCCCGTATGTGCTGACCGAATTCGCGTTCCCGCAGGAACTCGATGAATCGAGGTGAGAGAAACAGGCAGATCAGCATTGAAGCCAGGGCACCGATGACGATCTCTCCCATCAGGCCACCGTATCCCGTTCCGGGTCTTCTGCGTCCGGATCGTTTGCGTCCGGGCCGGAGGCGGCGGCAAGCCGCGCGGTTACGGCTTCGAGCCCGGCAGAGCGCGAGCCCTTGACCAGAACCTTCGCATCGGGCGACAGAAGTGCCTCCACGGTCTCGGCCGCCTCGGCCGTGTCCCCGGCCCAGTGGTCGGGACCGTACTCACGGGCAACGGGGCCCACCCCGACCACGGTATCGATCCCGAGTCGGCGGGCGTGATCGCCGATTTCGGCGTGGAAGTGATCCTGTTCGGGGCCGAGTTCAGCCATGACTCCGAGCACCGCGATCCGGTTCCCTTCGAGCCCGGCCAGGTGCTCGAGCGCGGCTCGCATCGAGATCGGGTTGGCGTTGTAGCAATCGTTGATGATCAGGCCACGTTCCCCGAGATCGATCCGCTCGCCGCGGTACCGGGAGAGGGTGATGCCGCCGGCGCCGGCTGACAGATCCTCGAGGGATGCGCCCGCGGCGAGTCCGGCGCCGATCGCGGCCAGCGCGTTGCTCAGGTTGTGCGCTTCCGAGAACGGGAACCTGAACTCCCGGCTGCCGGCCGGAGTCTTCACCGTCGCCGAGATCCCCTCTCCCTCGACCCGGCTCTGTTCGACCGCGATCTCGCCGGCCGGCCCGAACCGGATCACCCGGGGTGCCGACGCCAGGTGCTGTTCGAGCGGACCGGCCTCGACCGGAGCGACCAGCACCCCGTCGGTACCGAGCCCCGCGATCAGCTCGGCCTTGGCCTCCGCGATCGCCTCGACCGAGCCGAGCAGTTCGACGTGCACCGGGCCGACGTTGGTTATCACGCCGACCTCGGGCTCGGCTATCGCGGCCAGCTCGGCAATCTGGCCGCGACCGCGCATCGCCATCTCCAGCACCAGGTATTCGGTGTCGGCCGGGGCCGAGAGCACGGTCAGCGGGAGTCCTATTTCGGTATTGAGGTTTTCTTCGGACGCGTGGACGCGGCCGGGCAGCATCGCTCTGCTCATGTCTTTCACCGAGGTCTTGCCGACCGAACCGGTGATGCCGACCACCTTGGCCCCGACCGACCGGCGCCAGAGCCTGGCGAGCATCTGCAGTGCCCGCAGGGGATCCGGGGTGGCGAACACCCAGGAGCCGCTTTCGCCGGGGTCGAGTCGCCCGGCCCACTCCGGCGTGGCGACGATTCCCCAGGCGCCCGACGCGAGCGCGGCCCCGGCGTACGCGCCGCCGTCTTCGCGCTCGCCGGAGAGCGCGAAGAAGAGTTCCCCTCCTCCTACCTCGCGCGAATCGATCGCAGCCCGCCCGGGAAAACCGGCACGCCCGCGGGCGACGATCGTGGCCGCCATCGCTTCTGCCATCGCTTCCGGCTCCAACTCGATCAAAGGACCTCGCCCTCGATCGCACGCAGGTGGCTCCGGGCAACCTCGCGGTCGTCGAACGGGATCTTTCGTCCGTGCTCGAACTCCTGGCCCTGCTCATGTCCCTTTCCGGCAATGACTACCGTGTCGCCCGGAGCGGCCTCCGCGACCGCAAGGCCGATCGCCGCTGACCGGTCAGCCTCGACTTCGACCCCTTCGCGGTCGGTGATCCCCTCGAGTATGTCTTCGATGATCGCCGCCGGATCTTCGGATCGGGGGTTGTCGGACGTGACGATCGTCAGATCGGCGAGCTCCGATCCGGCCCGGCCCATCAGCGGACGCTTGGCCCGGTCGCGGTCTCCGCCGGCGCCGACGACGGCGATCAAGCGACCTCCGGTCAGACCCCGGGCCGCCCTGAGCACGTTCTCCACCGAGTCCGGAGTGTGCGCGTAGTCGACCAGGACGGTGAACTCCTGGCCTTCATCGATCGGCTCGAATCGGCCCGGGACCCGTCCCGCCCCGGCCAGCCCCGCCACCGCCTCGTCGGGATTCACGCCGAGCACGATCGCGCCGGCGAGCGCGGCGACTGCGTTCGCGACGTTGAACCGGCCCGGAAGCCCTGTGTGGACGACCAGATCGCCGTGTTCGGATTCGACCAGGAAATCGGCGCCGGCCGCATCAAACCTGACTTCGGTCGCACTGAAATCGGCCGCTCCGCCGGCGGCGGAATAGGTGAGCACATCGAACTCGGCGGCCAGTCGCTGTCCGTATGGGTCGTCGATGTTGACCACCGAGTCGGCCACCCCGGATTCGAACAGGAGCCGCTTCGCCGCGAAATAGTCCTCCATGTCCTCGTGGAAGTCGAGGTGGTCCTGGGTCAGGTTGGTGAAAACCGCGAGATCGAAATTGATCGAGTCGCAGCGGTGCATGGCCATTGCGTGCGACGAGACCTCGATCACGCAGGCCTCGTCGCCGGCATCCTGCATCCGGCGGAAAGTCGCCTGTAGATCGATCGCCTCAGGGGTGGTACGAACGACCTCCTCCTCGACTCCGCCGACCACCTGTTTGACCGTCCCCATCAGCCCGGTCGGCAGTTCGGCGTACTCGAGAACGTCGCGCAGCAGGAAGGCGGTGGTCGTCTTGCCGTTGGTCCCGGTGATCCCGGCGACCTTGAGATCCGACGTCGGATCTCCGTGAAAAGCCGCGGCGGCCGGGGCCATAGCGGCCCTGGCGTCTTCTACCACCAGTTCGGCGACTCCGAGATCGAGTCGGCGCTCGCTCACCAGGGCCACCGCGCCGGCTTCTACGGCGGCGGGCGCGAAATCATGTCCATCGGCCTCGAGGCCGGGTACGCAGAAAAAGAGCGCTCCCGCGCCGGCTTTCCGGTTGTCGTAGCAGAGGACCGACACCTCGGCTCCGGGGTCGCCGAACAGTTCGGCTCCGTTCAGTTCCCGGGCGATTTGGTCGAGCCGCATGCCGATGATTCTAGGTGGCTATTCGGTGGGCACGCCGAGGTAGGGCAGCGCGAACGACGCGATCTCACCGAAGGCGGGGGCCGCTGCCTCCGATCCGGTGTGTCCGTTCTGCGGCTCGTTGACCACCACCGAAACCACGATTTCCGGATTGTCGGCAGGCGCCATGCCGATGAACGAAGCCACGTAGCGCGTATCGGAGTAGCCCTGATCGGTGGCGATCTGGGCGGTTCCGGTCTTGCCGGCCAGGGTGTAGCCCGGCACCGAAACCTCCGGAGCGGTGCCCCCCGGAGCAAGCACCCCCTCCAGCATCCCGCGTACCTCGGTGGCGACCCCCGGTGAGACAATGCGCCTGCCCGCAGCGCTCGGCATCGGCCGGCCATTGACCGACTTGACCAGACGGGGACTCCGGAGAGTTCCGCCGTCGGCCAGGGCGCCGTAGGCGGCGACCATCTGAATCGGGGTCACGGCGAGGCCCTGCCCGATCGGCAGGTTTCCCATGGTCGAGCCCGAGTATTCGGCGTAGGGGTGGACAATGCCCTTTTCCTCGCCGGGGAAATCGATTCCCGTGCCGCGACCGAACCCGAATCGATTGATCCAGCGGCTGAACTTCCTGCCGCCCATCTGAAGACCGATGGTCACCGCGCCGACGTTCGAAGACTGGGCGAGGATCTGACCCACGTCGAGGGTCACGGTGCCTCGTTCGTGGCCCTCCTCGATAGTGCGGTCATACAGCTGGATCGACGGCGCGAGGGTGAAGCTGTTCTGCGGCGTGACCGTGCCCGACTCCAGGGCCGAAGCGATGGTAATCGCCTTGAAGGTCGAGCCCGGCTCGTAGGTATAGGAGGTCCCGATGTTGAGCAATGACTGCTCCGAGGTCCGATCGAGGTTCTTGAGGTCGGCCGGCGGCCAGTTGGCCATGGCCAGTACGTCCGAAGTCTTGGCGTCCATCACGATTGCCGATGCGTTGACCGGAGTGTGCGTCTTGGCGACTTCCGCGAGCGCCCGTTCGGCTTCCGCCTGGATCGCCGCATCGAGGGTCAGCTGGACCGCCTTGCCGTCCTCGGCGCCGCTCACCGTCTCGAAGCTGATCGGGTCGCCCAGGGCGTCCATCACCATGCGCTGCTCGCCATCAGTGCCCCGCAGGGTCCCCTCGTGGGCAGCCTCGAGCCCGGTCAGGCCTTTGCCGTCTTCGCCCACCGCTCCGATCAGCTGTGAGGCAAGGTCCCCCTGCGGCCGGACGCGCAGCGTGTCGGGCAGCTGCCCTATCCCTTCGAGGCCGAGTTTTTCCACTTTCTGGGCATGCGCGAGATCCACCTTGCGCGCTACATACGAGAAGCCGCCCGGCTGGGTGATCGCCTCGCGAACCTCGCTCTGATCGGCGCCCAGCGCCTCCGCCACGGCCGCTGACTCGGATTCGGGATCCTTGATCTGGTACGGAGTGGCGAACACGCTCACCCCGGGCTGAGATCCGGCCAGCTCCTCTCCGTTGCGGTCGAGAACGGGCCCGCGCAGTCCGGGCACGGCGATCGTGTCTACCTGCTGGCTGGTCGCCTGGGAGGCCAGAGACGAGCCGTTGAGCACCTGGAGATAGAAGGCGCGGCCGAGAATGCCGACCAGCAGGAGCAGGCAGAGCGCGAACAGCAGGCCGACCCGTCGCTCAGGGCGAATCGACACCCTCAGCCCCCGTCGGCCGCCAGCCGCTGCGCCGCCGCGGCGAAATCTCCGGGCGAGAACGACCGGTAGACGATCTCGTCAGTCTCCGGTACCACCATGCCGCCGGCCAGGGCGGCCTCCCGCACCCTGGGCATCGACGTCGCCGACATTTCGGAAGACCTGAGAATCGTATTCCTGCGTTCAAGCGTCTGGATCTGCGTTTCGAGACGGCTCGCCGTCGAGCCATAGCTGACAGTCAACAGGTTGATCCCGACGATGCCGATCAACAAAATTCCGATAACCGCTATCCAGAGCCGGCCGCGCGAGATCCCGACGACCGCGCCCGAATCCGGGAGATGGGTAACGGCCTGGGCTGTCCTGCCGACCAGTCGCCTGCCGTGTCCGCGCCTGGCCGACCCCGCGCCCCGCCGGGTGGGTGCCGACCGCGATCTGCGCCGGGCCGGTGCGTGTGCGGGAAGCACGGAGCCCCCGCTCCCCGGCGTGGCCAGCTGTCGCGCGGTAGCGGCCATCAGGCTCCGGACCTCTCGGCCAGCTTGAGCGCACCTCTCATCCGGGCCGACCGGGCCCTCGGGTTGAGATCGATCTCGGCCTCGTCGGGGGTGATCGAGCGGCGGGCCAGCAGTTCGGCCTCGGGTTCGTGACCACAGACGCAGACCGGTAGTTCCGGCGGACAGGTGCAACCCGTGGCCAGACCCGCGAAGAACCTCTTGACCCGGCGGTCCTCGAGCGAGTGAAACGAGATCGCGGCCATCCGGCCCCCGATCTCCAGAGTGTCCCAGGCGATCGGAAGGGCGGCGTCAATCGCCTCGAGCTCGCCGTTGACGGCGATCCTCAGCGCCTGAAAACTGCGCCGGGCCGGGTGCCGCGAGCCGAAGCGGGCCGCGGTCGGCATTCCGGCCTTGATCGCGTCAACCAGGTCCGCCGTCGTCTCGAGCGGCCGGCGGCGCACCACCTCGCGGGCGATCCCGCCGGCGTAGCGCTCCTCTCCGAGGGTCCGCAGGATCTGCTTGATCCTGCTCTCGGGCCACTCGTTCAGAATCTCGCCGGCGGTCATCTGCTGGCGGGGATCCATCCTCATATCGAGCGGTGCCTCGTGTGAGTAGGAAAAACCTCGTTCGGCAGCATCCACTTGAAGTGATGACATCCCAAGGTCCATATACAGCGCCGAAGCCCGGATTCCTTCCTTTTGCAGGGTATTAAGCGCGAGGCTGAACTCAGCGGCGATGAACCTCGTCCGGCACGAAGCCGACGACTCGAATTCCTGGAAGCGGGCCCGGGCCACCGGGTCCCGGTCGATCGCTATCAGCGTCCCCTCCGGGCCGATCTTCTCGGCGACCAGCTGCGCGTGGCCGCCCGCGCCGAAAGTGCAGTCGATCACCGTCTCGCCGGCCGCAGGACCGATCAGATCGACCAGCTCGGCCGCTAGAACCGGTGTGTGGCCATCCGGTGGGGGCATCCGGCGCTCGCCTGCCGGATCACTCAGCGCGGCGGCGCTCACTCCTGCCCCCCGGACATCCCTTCGGCGATATCGCCGAATTCCGCCTGGAGCTGCTCGTTTTCGCGCTGCCAGACGGCAGTACTCCAGATCTCGAGGTACTCACCGGCACCGACGATCGTGCAGGGCCCGTCCAGGTCGGCGCCTTCGATCAGGTACTGGGGAATGCGAACCCGGCCGGCCGAATCGAGCTCGCTCTCCCAGGCTCCGGAGTTGAACAGGCGGCGCAACTTGCGGGCGTTGGCGCTGAACGGGCTGTGCGGGGCGATATAGGTGTCAGAGATCGCGCTGAAGTCCTTTTCGGTGGTCAGCCAGAGGCAGGTATCGGGGCCTTTTGCCAGAACAACCCCGTCCGAGAGCGCATCGCGGTACTTGGCCGGCACGGTGAGGCGGTCCTTGGAATCGAGGCTGTGTTCGTGTTGGCCTCTGAACGCCACCGCTGCTGGTCCTTTCTGAAAGTCGCTGTACTGGTCGGCCGGAAAGATTTGGACCGAGGTGATGAAGTGGGAGGAACCTCATCACCCCGGTCCTTGGCTTCAACTCGACGGCAACATAACCCACAATGCCCCACTTTGCAACACACTGCTCCACAAATGTGCGCTCCGGGGCCGTCAGCCGAACCTGCTATGCCCGACCGGCCGATCGGCTTCTGCGCTCGAC
>JBGUDX010000048.1:0-8699 GCA_041821645.1 Acidobacteriota bacterium | reverse complement strand
CTGTTCCTGATCGTCCTGTTGCTGATCGAGGGCTGGCTGCTCTCTCCGATAGAGGCAGCCCTGGTCGTGACCGTGCTGCCGCTGGCCGCACTCGCCGGATCCCGGCTCGGCGCCAGGGTCGAATCCGAACGCCTGCGCGCCGCTTCCGGCGCGATTCTCCTGGCTGGTGGGCTGGCCGCGCTCGGGCTGTTGCCGAAAGCGTCGGTCGCACTGGTGATCCCGCCGCAGATCCTCGCCGGGATCGGACTCGCGCTGGTGCTGTCCGCCCTCACCGAGGCGGCCCTCCACGGCCGCTCGGAGGCTTCGATTCACGGCGGCTGGACAATCGCCGCCCGCCACGCCGGGGTGGTGGTCGGCCTGCTGATCCTGACCCCGATATTTACCAACCAGCTTCAGAGCCAGCAGGCGCAAGCTCTCGATGCCGGCACGGCCATCCTGCTCGATTCGCCGATCAGCCCACAGGGCAAGATCGAACTCGGGGCCCGCCTGGCCGAAGAGGTCGATGTCCAGCGTGATCGCGTGCCCGACCTCGAGCCGGCCTTCGAGCCGTTCCCGATCGACCCGGTCGAGCGTGACGGGTACGAGGCGGTACTTACCGGGCTCGAAGACCAGCTCAAGCGGGCCGCCACGCACGCCTTTTCCAGTTCGTTCCTGTTGGCGGCGCTCTTCGCGCTGTTCGCGCTGCTGCCGATTTCCCTCACAAGGAGGCTGGACCTGTGACCGCGTGGCCCGGGCAGGATGACCCACATGAAGGAGGTGAGCAGCCGACCGGGCCGCAGGGTGGCGGCGAGCCCCACCCGACTGACCCGATGAACCGGACAGGCGACGAACCGACCGAGCCGCTGCCCGGGGGCAACGAGAACGCGACCGAATCGCTCGTCGAGGGCGACGAGAACGTGACCGAGCCGCTCATCGAAGGCAACGAAAACGCGACCGAATCGCTCACCGCAAAGGGGGGCGGCCCGGCGGGGTCGGGCACCGGAGAACCCGGGGCCGGCGAGCAGTGGGGCATCCGGATCCTGGTGGGCTCGATCGTCGCGGCTGTGCTCCTGGTCGGGATCTACCTGGCCGCCGGTGGTCTTGATTTCAAACCGGCCGCCGCGGCAGACCCCTGCGACGCCCGGGAGTGGGGCGACCCCCAGGGACTCGAGCAGACGGCCGAGCGGTTCTCACTTGCGGCGCTAGATGGAGCCGCCTGCCAGTTGGGGGTCAGCCGTGAAGAGCTCACCCGGGCCCTGGCGAGCGAACAGAGCCGGCTCGCGTTCGCCGAGGAAAACGGGCTGTCTGACTCCGAGATCGAGGACGCGATCCGCTCGGGCCTGGAGAGGGCGATCGACGATGGCGAAAACGCGGGGGCGATCGGGAGCCTGGCCGCGACCGGGCTTCGGTTGGCGGTCAGGGTGATGCCGGTCGGCGAAATGGCCTACCTGGCCCTCGACGCCACCGAGGTCTTTCAGGACGGAGGATTCGACGGGATCGGCGGGGTGATCGACGGCGCCCTGGACGCCCTGGACGGAACGGGATCGGGCGGTTCAGGCAGCGGCGGCTCGGACGGGGGCGGCTCGGACGGGGGCGGCTCGGACGGGGGCGGTGGAGGCTCGACCCTGGACGAATTCGAGAAGCAGTTCAGGAAGAACTTCCCGGATCAGGTCCCGGACGACCTCGACCGGCAGATCGAAAAGGGGCTGGAGGGCCTGCTCGGTCCCTGACCGTCCCGCCGGCGTTCGGCCGGGCAATAGGGGCGGGATGCTCCGGCCGGGAGGCGCTGTTCAGGACGGAGCGGACCGGGTAGCCCTCCAGACCAGCCAGATTGCCAGCGGCTGCAGGGGAAGGCGCAGCCACAGGGCGAGCCGGACCTTGGGGTTTTCGGCGTCCAGGCCCCGGATCTGGTCGGGGTTGACCGCCATGTGGATATTTGCCGGGAAGACGGCGATCAGCAGCGCGATCAGCCAGAGCCCGCCGAAACGGGCCGACCGCCCGGACAGGAGCGCGGTGCCGCCGACGATTTCGGCGACCCCGCTGATGGCGACCGCCTCCGCGTGTCGGGGTACGGGGGGCGGCATCATCGCCCGGTAGCTTCGTGGCCGGATGAAGTGCAGCGCTCCCGCCGCGATGAAAAGAGATCCGAGTAGAAGCCGGAAGATCGCCATGGCAGAACTCTAGGGGCAGTTCGACCGACGGGCTCCCACGGTCGCCGGATAGCTCACGACGCGGTCCCGGGAAGTTTTCTGCGCCGCTCGGTATTTCGTGTTAGTCTGACTAACATGAAAAGCGCAACCCGACCCTATCGGATGGTTGCCCGGGCAGCTTCGGCCGAGGCTACCGGCGAGCGCATACTGGACGTCGCCGAGGAGGTCTTCTGGGAGCGGCCGGGTGATCAGGTCTCGCTGGAGGAGGTTGCGCGCCGTGCAGGGGTTTCGGTGCAGACCGTGATCCGCCGCTTCGGTGGCAGGGAGGAACTTCTCGAGGCGGCGGTCGAGCGCGGGTCTGAGAACGTGCGAAGCCGGCGCGACGAAACTCGGGCCGGGGACGTCGCGGGCGCCGTCGATGCATTGCTCGACCACTACGACGTTTACGGGGACCGTGTGCTGCGACTTCTCGCCGAAGAAAACCGGACGCCCGCACTGCGTGAGATCTCCGACAGCGGCCGACGGCTTCACCGTGACTGGTGCAGTCGCGTGTTCGCGCCGGCATTGGCCGGCCTGGCCGGTGTCGCCCGCGACCGGCGGCTCGCCCAATTCGTGGCGATCTGCGACGTCTACACATGGAAGCTCCTGCGTCGCGACGCGGGCCTCAGTCACCGCCAGACCGGGATCGCGCTGGTCGAGCTTCTCGAACCACTGACCGAGGAGGCCTGATGGCTCACGTTCTCGCCTACACGTCGCCCGCACGCGGGCACCTCTACCCGCTGACGGCGATCCTGGATGAAATGAAGTCGCGTGGACACCACATCGCCGTCCGCACTCTCGCTTCGGAGCTGCCCCTGATGCGTGATCGTGGATTTGACGCCGCGCCGATCGCGCCGAGCGTCGAAGCGATCACCCAGGACGACTGGCAGGCAGGCAGCCCGCGCCGCGCCCTGGCCGCGAGCGTGCAGGTTTTCTGCTCGCGAGCCGAGCATGATGCGCCCGACCTTCAGCAGGCGATCGCCGACCAGGACCCCGACGTGCTGCTGGTCGACATCAATAGCTGGGGAGCGCTCGCCGTGGCTGAGGCGTCCGGCCTTCCCTGGGGCACGTTCTGTCCGTATCCACTCCCCCTGAGCTCGCGTGACGCGCCGCCGTTCGGCCCCGGCCTGCCGCCGGCGCGCGGGCCGATCGGGCGACTCCGTGACCGGCTCCTGCGCCCGCTGGTCCAGGGCAGCATCGAGAAGGCGATGCTGCCCGAAATGAATCGGATTCGCTCGAAACTCGATCTCCCGTCGCTGGCCGGGTTCGACGACTCGTTCCTCCGCCCGCCGCTGCTTCTCTACCTGACCGCGGAGCCGTTCGAGTACCCGCGCAGCGACTGGCCCGGCAACGTCCTCATGGTCGGCCCCTGTGAATGGGACCCGCCCGGCGATCGCCCCGCCTGGCTCGAGGGGATCGAGCAACCGATCGTCCTGGTGACCGCGTCGTCCGAGTTCCAGGATGACGGTCGTCTGGTTCAGACGGCACTCGCGGCCCTTGCGGATGAACCGGTCTCGGTGGTCGCGACCGTGCCGGCGGCCGACCCCGGCACGTTCGAGGTTCCGGACAACGCCCGTCTGGAGCGGTTCATCCCGCACGCACCGGTTCTCGACCGCGCGATCTGCGCCGTGACCCACGGCGGAATGGGCGCCACGCAGAAGGCGCTCGCGCGCGGCGTCCCTGTCTGCGCGGTTCCTTTCGGCCGCGATCAGCTCGAAGTCGCGCGACGACTCGATGTCGCCGGGGCCGGTACGCGCCTCCCCGAGCGCCGCCTCGGCCCCGACCGGCTGCGCGCCAGGATCCACGGGGCGATCGAACGTACCGACGGAGCGCGACGGGTCGCAGCGGGGTTCGAGGCCGCCGGCGGTGCGACCGCGGCTGCCGTCGCGATCGAGCAGAGGCTGATCGACACCGGCGGCGATTGACCGAACCGGCCGGTCAACCGCCCCCGCTAAGGTGGCGCGATGCCCGAGTTCGCTCTCAACCCTTCGTTCTCACCGCTGGCCGACCAGCCCGAGGCGATCGCTTCGCTGAGCGAGGGACTGGCTGAGGGCGAGCCGATCCAGACGCTGCTCGGGGCGACCGGCACCGGCAAGACCTTCACCATGGCCGGGGTCATAGCCGAGGTCCAGCGGCCGGCCCTGGTCATCGCCCACAACAAGACCCTGGCGGCTCAGCTCTGCAACGAGTTCCGCGAGTTCTTCCCCGACAACGTGGTCGAGTACTTCGTCTCCTACTACGACTATTACCAGCCCGAGGCCTACGTGCCGGCCCAGGACCTCTACATCGAAAAGGATTCGTCGATCAACGACGAGATCGACCGGCTTCGACATGCGGCCACCGCCTCGCTGCTGGCCCGGCCCGACGTGATCATCGTCGCCTCGGTCTCCTGTATTTACGGGATCGGCTCACCCAGCCTCTACCGGGACCAGATGCAGCTGTTCAAGGTCGGCGAGACGATCGAACGGGACAAGGTCTTACGCAAGCTGGTCCGGCTCCAGTACGAGCGCAATGACAGCACCCTGAGCCGGGGCAGCTTCCGGGTGAGGGGAGAGGTGATCGAAATCATGCCTTCCTACGCCGAGACCGCGTTCCGGATTTCGCTTTTCGGCGACGAGATCGAGGCGGTCCATCACTTCGATCCCCTGACCGGCGAGGTCCTCGACGTGGTCCAACACGTCTCGATCTGGCCGGCGACCCACTACGTGACCGAGGAGGACTCGGTGGAACGCTCGCTCGAGGCGATCCGGAGCGAGCTCGACACGCGCCTCGAGGAGCTGGAGGACGAGGGCAAGGAACTGGAGGCCCATCGGCTGCGCCAGCGCACCCTCTATGACCTCGAAATGATCAAGGAGACCGGCTTCACCTCCGGTATCGAGAACTACTCCCGGGTGTTCGACGGCCGCGATCCGGGCACCCCGCCGCACACTCTGATCGATTACTTCCCCGATGACTTCGTCTGTTTCATCGACGAGTCTCACCAGACCATCCCGCAGATAGGTGGCATGTACCTCGGCGACCGCTCGCGCAAGCGGACCCTGGTCGACTACGGGTTCAGGCTGCCCTCGGCGATCGACAACCGGCCGCTCAAGTTCGACGAGTTCATGGAGCGCATGAACCAGTTGGTGCTGGTTTCGGCCACTCCGGGCGAGTTCGAGCGGACCGAGTCTTCAAGGGTGGTCGAGCAGATCGTCCGGCCGACCGGGGTGGTCGATCCCGAGATCGAGGTGAGGCCGACGACCAACCAGATCGACGACCTGATGAACGAGATCAAGGCCAGGGCCGAGGTCGACGAGCGGACCCTGGTCACGACGCTGACCAAGAAAATGGCCGAGGACCTGACCAACTACCTGCTCGAACATGGGATCAGGGTCCGCTACCTCCACTCCGACATCGACACGCTCGAGCGGATCCAGATCATTCGTGAGCTGCGGCTCGGCGAGTACGACGTCCTGGTCGGGGTCAACCTGCTCCGTGAGGGCCTCGACATGCCCGAGGTCTCGCTGGTGGCGATTCTCGACGCCGACAAGGAAGGCTTCCTCCGGGGTGAGACCAGCCTGGTCCAGACGGTCGGGCGCGCTGCACGCAATGTAGAGGGCAAGGTCCTGATGTATGCCGATCGCGAGACCGATTCGATGAAGGCCGCGATCTCCGAGACCGATCGCCGCCGCTTGATCCAGGTCGCCTACAACCAGGAGCACGGGATCACTCCGACCACGATCCGCAAGGCGATCGCCGCGGCCGGCAATCTGCTGGCGATAGAAGACAAGGCGCCGGCCAAGCGTCGCAGGAGGGGCGGAGAAGACGATTTCGACGGTCCGGACGAGCTGGAGAAGATGATCGTCACCCTCGAGGAGGAGATGCACGAAGCGGCCGAGGACCTGCGCTTCGAGCAGGCCGCCCGGATCCGCGACGATCTGCGGGAAATGAAACGCGACCTCGAGGGCATGCAGGCCGGGGCCTGACCGCGGCTTTCGTGACCCGTGAAGCCGCCGGGGTGGACGGGCGGGCAGCCGGCGTTGTATTGTCAATGCACATCAGCTAGGGGACCGGAGGGTGTTTTGCGAGAAGTGGTGGGTGCGGAAGTGTCGGTAGGGGACTGCGTTCGACACCGGGCACGGTGGATTGTGTCTTCAGTCGGGTTGTGCCTGGCGGCGGCCGTGCTGACCGGCGGCCTCACGGCTCCGGCCGCCGAAGCCGGTACGAAGAAGAAGGCTCCTGCGAAGACAGACCCCGCCTCGTTCAAGGCACGAGGCAGCATCGGGCAGGTCTACGTTCAGGATGCCGGAAAGGGAACGCGGCTGCTCCTGGTCAATCCGAACGGCCGGATCGCGCGCAAGGGCACGGCCGACCGCTTTGGCAGCAAGATCTTCCGCTATCTCAGGCCGGGCACGGGGTACAGCGTTCTGCAGCGACAGGGCGAGAAGGTTTTTGGAACCTCTGCGATCCGGGTCTTCAGGCCCGGCGGGAACCCACGCCAATCGTTCTACGAGAGACAGCCGGCGCTACAGGAAGGCCTCAACTACATCAAGATGCGTGACGGGGTGGAGCTGGCCGTGGCCCTGCGATTGCCGCCGGGCAAGACGCTGGCCGACGGCCCCTTCCCGACCTTGATCGAGCACTCGGGCTACCAGACGGCGGCACCGCATGATCTGCTCGCCGCGATACTCGGAGGCGGCAACGACCCGCTCGCACCGTCGTCCGCGACCATCGTCGGCTCGCTGCTCGGGCCGCAACTGGGGTATGCCGTGGTCAGCGTGCAGATGCGCGGCAGCGGTTGCTCCGGCGGAGCCTTCGACCTGTTCGGGCTGCCGACCACCTACGACGGTTACGACATGGTCGAGACGGTGGCCAACCAGCCGTGGGTTGACGGAAAGGTCGGCATGGTCGGGATTTCCTTTTCCGGGATAACCCAGCTTTTCGCGGCCGGCACCCGGCCGCCGCATCTGGCGGCGGTCGCTCCGATGTCGGTCACCGACGACATTTACGACGCCACCGGATACCCGGGCGGCATCTTCAATTCCGGCTTCGCCCTCTCCTGGATCACCGATCGGGTCAGGGACTCCCAGCCGGCTCCCGGTGGCGGCCAGCCCTACGCCGAGGCACTGGTCGCGATGGGGGACCAGCACTGCATCAAAAACCAGAAGCTGCGGCTCCAGTCGCTCGACGCGCTGGGCCTGATCGAGGAAAACCCGTTCCGCACCCCGAAGCTGTTCAGGGAGCGGGCGCCGGGTGACTGGATGAAGCAGATCGAGGTCCCGGTTTTCCTCACCGGCCAGTACCAGGACGAGCAGACCGGGGGGCACTTTCCCCAGAGCCTGCCCGACCTGAAAGGCAACCGGAACGTCTGGGTCACCATGCAGAACGGAGTTCACGGCGACTCGCTCGGACCGATGGCGATGACCCGCTGGGTCGAGTTCCTCGACCTGTTCGTGGCCGACCGTATCCCGCGCGTTCCCGGGTTGCTGACCGGTCCGGGCAACCTCTACGGATCGATCGCCGGCCCGTCGGCGCCGGTCGAGCAGTCGCGATACGTGGACATGACCGACGTTGACGCCGCCCGGGCCGCCTTCCGGCGTGACAACCCGCGATTCCGGCTGATGATGGACAGCGGGGCCGGGCCGTGGGGCCTCGGCGCCCAGGGCGCGACCTGGGAGATGAAGTCCTCGAGCTGGCCGCCTAACCGGGCCGAGGCGAGGCGTTACTTCCTCGGACGGAACGGAAAGCTGGGTGGCCCGAAACCGTCGAAGCGCGGATCGGCCGGCTACATCGCCGATCCCGAGGCCCGGCCGGCTACCAATCTGCCGAGCGGCTCGGTCAATGCGGCCCAGCCGGACTACGAATGGGCTCCGGTTGCCGACGGCAGGGGCATCGGCTTCACCGGTGGCAGATTGACCAGAGATGTCGTGATCTCCGGGCCTTCGAGCCTCGATCTCTTCCTCAAGTCGTCGAAGCGGGACACCGACCTGCAGGCCACGATCTCGGAGGTCAGGCCGGACGGCAATGAAACCTATGTGCAGAGCGGCTGGCTGCGGGCGAGTCATCGCAAGCTCGATCGCAGGCGGTCCACCGCCATCGATCCGGTCCCGACCAATCTCGAGCGCCACGGAGAATTGCTGCCGCGCAAGGGGTTGACCAAGGTCCGGGTACCGATCTTCCCGGTCAGCCACGCCTTCCGTGCCGGTTCGAGGATCAGGGTCACGATCCTGGCCGCCGGCGGAGACCGGTCGGAGTGGAAGTTCGACACGATCGACAGCGGCAAGACCAGGAACACGATCTCACTGGGTGGAAACAGGGCCTCGAAGCTGGTGCTGCCGGTGCTGAAAGGCACAAACGCCCACGGGACCCCGTTGCCGGAACCGACCGCGCTGCGGGCCCAGCCCAACCGTAGCTACGAGAAAGCCTCGAACGGCGGCTGAGCGAGGTCCGGGCAATCGTCCGGCCGCCCGGTCGGCTCGGGTATTCTGGCCGTTGTGGATCGCGATCAGGTCACCAGGCGGGACTTCCCGGCGGAAGGCGGCGGCTATGACC
>JBGUDX010000047.1:0-8775 GCA_041821645.1 Acidobacteriota bacterium | reverse complement strand
CCTCCGGCCTCCTGCCCGTGCCCCTGCCCGCTGCCCGTTGCCTCCGGCCTCCAGCCTCAGCCGAACTGGCTGCGATTTGCCCCGCCTGAGGGGAGTAATCACAGCCAGTTCAGGCCCGGCCGGGTCAAGGCGGGATTCCGGCTGCACAATGCACCCTCAGAGGGTAGAAATCACAGCCAGTTCCCCCTGGGGGCGGAGACGCCGGTTTCCCCTGAGGGCGGAGTTGCCAGTTCCTCCTCGGGGCAAGTTGCCGGTTTCCCCTCGGGGCAAAGAACGTGAAAAGCCCGCCGGTGGGCGGGCTTTTCGGTGATTCTTGGGTTTCGCTACGGGTATCCCGGCGAGACGGCGGGCACTGAATGCGGGGACCCAGGCCCGGGTTCGGGCCTGGTTCAGGTCCCGGTTCGGACCGCGGTCCGGGCCCTAGTTCAGGCGCTCGACCAGCATCGCTTCGCCCTGGCCTCCGGCGACGCACATGGTCTCGATTCCGAACTGGTGATCGTCGGTCTCCATGACGTTGAGCAGGGTGCCCATGATCCGGGCCCCGGTCATACCGAACGGATGGCCCAGTGCGATCGCCCCTCCGTGGGTGTTGAGCTTGTCCATCGGGATCCCTACCTCTTCCGAGATCGGAATCACCTGGGCCGCGAAAGCCTCGTTCAGCTCGACGGTGTCGATGTCCCCGACGCTCATGCCGGAGCGATCAAGCAGCTTCTTGACGGCCTTGATCGGAGCGACGCCCATCATCTCGGGCTCGTTGCCGGCCGTAGCCGAGGTGATGATCCGGGCACGCGGCTCGAGGCCGAGCTCCTTCGCCTTTTCGTCGCTCATCACCAGCACCGCCGCGGCACCGTCGTTGAGCGGGCAGGAATTGCCGGCGGTAACGCCACCGCCACCGAAGGCCTCCGGCAGCTCGCCCAGCTTCTCGACGGTCGAGCTGGCGCGGGGCCCGTCGTCCTTTTCGACGACGGTTCCGTCGGGCAGGGTCACGGGCACGATCTCGCGATCGAAGAAGCCGTCCTCCTGTGACTTGACCGCGAGCTCCTGCGAGCGCTGCGCATACTCGTCCATGTCCTCACGGGAGACGCCGTACTTGTTGGCGACGTTAACCGCGGTGAGCCCCATGTCGATGTAGGCGTTGGGCTGGCCGTTCTCGCCGAGCAGATTCTCGTGCTGGTCATCCTCGCCGGCAGCGCGGGCCCCGGCGATCTCCGCCCGGGCGTTGAACTGGCTGACGAACTCGACCCCGGCCGCGATGTAGATGCCGCCTTCGCCGTTCTTGATCGCGTTCGAGGCGTGCCTGATCGCGTCGAGGCTCGAGGCGCAGTAACGCGAAACGGTCACCCCGGTGGTCTCCTGGGTGAGCTTCTCGGAAAGCAGGACGAGAATCCGGGCGAGGTTGTAGGCCTGCTTGCCCTGAGGCATGCCGACTCCACAGAAGACTTCCTCGACTGTTGCCGGATCAACCCCGGGGTTGCGCTCGAGCAGCTGGTCGAGTACAAAGGCGCCGACGTCATCAGGACGGACTTGGGAAAGCGAGCCCTTGAAGGCGCGTCCGATCGGGGTGCGGACCGTGTCCACAATCACTGCTTCAGGCATTGGGAGGATCTCCTTGGTCGGTTTCGGCCGGCAAATGTCTCTCGTGCCGAGTGACGGGCCGATTCTTGTAAAGGGAAAGTTATTGAAGTTTCACGTTCGGGGCCGGTAGATTGCCCCGAATGAGCAGCCAACCCCGACCGGGGACCCCTCCGCCGAGGACGGATGCCCCTCCACCGAGGCCGGACACGGCGCCGCCGAAGCCGGACTCCGGGAAGCAGCAGAAACCGTCCGCGTCCCAACGGGCCGGGCAGACGCCGCCATCCCAGACGGGCGGTGCCAAGCCCACGGTCACTGATCTGAGCACCCGTCTCGACGGTCAGCGGGGCTGGATCAACGAACTCAACGAGTCACTGAAGAAGCGCTCGATCATCGCCCTCGTCCTGACCTGCCTGGCGGTCGGTGTCGGCGCCGCCGCGATCTACATCTCGGTCAGCAAGAATGCCGACGCCGACCGGATCACCGCGCTCGAGGCACGGATCGCGGCACTCGAGGCCGCGACCGGCACCAGCGCGACCGGTGAATCGGTGACGCCCGAGGTCGGGGTACCGCCCGAGTCGGGAACCACGACCGATTCGGGCGCCGTCATCCCGGCCACGCCTTCGGAGTGACCCGGACCGTGCCCGATCTGCCCGACTCGATCCTGTGGGATGAGGACGGAGACGATGGGGTCCGGCTGCTCACGATCAACCGGCCGGAGAAGATGAACGCGATCGGGCCGGCGGAAGCGCAGGGGCTGCTCACAGCTCTGGCCCGGTTCAGGGACGACGACTCGGCCAGGGTCCTGGTGATAACCGGCGCCGGCACGGAGGCATTCTGCGCCGGGGCCGATCTCGGCGCGGTCGCGGCCATGTTCGGTGACCGTGATTCGGGCGAGCCGCTGTTCGAGCCCGAACCCGGTTCCGAATCACCACTGCCGGCCGAGGGCAACATCGGCCCGACCAGGTGGACCGGCATCCACAAGCCGATCATCGCCGCGGTGAACGGCGCCGCCTACGCCGGAGGGCTCGAGTGGGCCTGCCTGGCACACCTCAGGATCGCTGACCAGCACGCCTCGTTCGGGGTGACGTGCCGCCGCTGGAACGTCGGCCTGGGCGACGGCGGAACCCAGCGATTGCCGCGGCTCATAGGTATGAGCCGGGCGCTCGATTTGATCATCACCGGACGGGTGATCGGCGCACCCGAGGCCGAGCGGATCGGGCTCGTCAACGAGATGACCAGGAGCGGTCTCGCCGTAGGCCGGGCACTCGACCTGGCCCACACCATCGCCGCGCTCCCGCAGCCGGCCCTGCGTACCGACCTCGAAGCGACGGTCCGCGGCTTCGGCCGGCCACTCGAAGAAGGACTGGCGATCGAAGCCGAATGCTTCAACCAGCTCATCGGTGATCCCGAGCTGCACTCTGGCGCGCGCCGGTTCCTTGACCGCGAGCACCCCGATCGCCGGACCGGTTCGGAGCCGCTCTACCTGCCGGCAAAGGCATGGGCTTTCGCCGAGCGGGCCCACCGGGGCCAGCCCGGCCGCTACGGATCCGGGTTCTTCATCGAGCACCCCGCCGCGGTGGCGGCGATTGTCGCGGACTACGGTGACGACACCGCACAGGCCGCGGCGTTCCTCCATGACACGGTCGAGAAGACCGAAACCAGCGCGGACGACATCGAGCAGGCGTTCGGCCCGGAGATGCGTGCCATGGTTACCGCCCTCGGCCAGGATCCGGCGTTCGAAGACCACTTGGAGCGCAAGGCCGACCATCGGCGGAGGGTGTGCGAGGCCGACAGCCGGGTGAGGCTTGTCTATTCAGCCGACCGACTGGCCGGCATACAGCGGATGCTGGCTCGGCTCGAGGCCGGGGACGATCCCGAAGACCTCGATGCGAGAAGACGGCTCAGAAGCTGGAGGATCGACCGGGAGATGCTTGCCGGGCTGGCTATCCCGGAGGGGCTCCTGGCCAGGATCGAAGACAGCCTGAGCCGGTTGGAAACCGGGATCGCCCAAGGCATGTAAAGCTGTCGCTCCCTTGCCAGTCGCGCCTGCGAAACAGGATCAGCCCAACCCGAAACCCGGCGAGCCCGGGGCGCAACCGACTCGATCCGGCCCGGTATCCGGTCGCACTGAGGCCGAGGCGGACAGACCGGTTCGCGGTCGCAGATTCAGTGAACTGGTCACCTTCCGGCGAATGGAGCGGGTCAGCCTCTTCCATTCGGTCGTATATACCGGACTGCTGATCTGCGCATTCGCCCTGGACGGTCCCCAGCCGATCACTTTCATCCTCGGCCTCACTCACGGGCTGATCTGGATCGGGATGTCGATCACCAGCATCTTCGCCGTGCACTTCCGCGTGATCAATCTCCGGCTGGCGGTTGCGATCGCCCTGCTGGGCTGCGTCGCGCCTTTCTTCGGGTCGATCGAGTTCCTGCGCCAGAGCCACTCCAGGTCGCCGGCGACGACGTGACCGCCGACGGCCGGGATCTGCTGCTGACCAACGCCGTGCTCGACGGCACGAGGGTCGGCCTTCGGGCGAAGGACGGGCTGATCGCCGAGATCGGCCCCGATGTGATCGGACCCGACGCAATCGATGCTCCCGGTGCCGGGGAAACCGTGCTCGACGCCGGGGGAGCACTGCTGGTTCCTCCTCTGATCAATTCCCACACACACGCGGCGATGACCCTTTTTCGCGGGCACGGTGACGACCTCCCTCTGATGCGATGGTTGCGCGAGGCGATCTGGCCGGTCGAGGCCCGGCTCGAGGCGGAAGACGTCTACTGGGGCACTCGACTTGCCTGCCTGGAGATGATCCGGACGGGCACGACCTGCTTCTGGGACATGTACTGGCATCCCGAGGCGACCGCCCGCGCTGTGACCGACGCCGGAGTACGCGCGACGATCGGCCCGCCGATGATCGACCCGGAGACGAAAGCGGCGATCGAACAGCGCAACCGCACGATGGAGCAACAGCTCGAACAGCTGGCGACCTCCGGCGAGCGGATCGGGGCCGTGGTCTCGCCCCACTCGATATACACGGTCAACACGGAAGGCCTCGAATTCGCCGCCGGGCTGGCCCGCGATCGACAGCTCCCGATCCAGATCCATCTGTCGGAGACCGAAGCAGAGGTCACCGAATGCGTCAGACAACATGGTCTCCGCCCGGCTCACTACCTGGACCGGCTCGGCCTGCTGGGCGACCGGACCGCGCTCGCCCACGGTGTGTGGTTCGACCGGGGAGAGCTCGAACTGGTCGCAGAGAGGGGTGCCACGGTGGTCGCGAGTCCCGTTTCCAACATGAAGCTCGCTGTCGGCGGCCTGCTCCCCTATCCGAAGGCACGGGAGGCCGGAGTGCGGGTTGCGCTCGGGACCGACGGAGCCGGTTCGAACAACTCGCTCGACCTCCTGTCCGACCTGAAGATCTTCGCCCTGGGACAGCGCCACGCAGCGAACGACGCGGAGGTGATCCCGGTCGGAGAGGCCTGGGCGATCGCCACCGGCCGGCGCTCGGATCTGATCGGTGTCGCCGAGCCGCTCGCCCCGGGCCAAAAGGCGGACTTCCTGCTGCTCGATCCCGACTGCCACGAACTGGCCCTGGGAGACCTCGAATCGAATCTCGTCTACACCGCCGGGGGATCGGTGGTCCGGACGACCGTGGTCGCCGGCCGGGTCCTGATGGACGGCGGGCATGTGGAAGACGCCGAAGAGATCATCGCCAAGGCACGCGAGCGCTCACTCGGGCTCGGGCTGGGCTCGGGACCGGCGTCACCGGCCTGATGCCGGCCACAACCGATCGAGACTGACCTCTACGGGTAGCTCTACAGGTAGCCCATCGGGTCCTGCGCGACACCGTTGACCCGTACTTCGAAGTGGAGGTGAGGACCGGTGCTGGCTCCGGTGTTGCCCGAGTAGCCGATCACCTGGCCCTGACTGACCCGCTGGCCGCTGGAAGCCGCGAATGCGGACTGGTGGCCGTAGCAGGTCGAAAGCCCGCTGCCGTGGTTTATGCAGGTGTAGTTGCCGTAGCCGCCGTAGTAGGAAGCGAGGATTACCGTTCCCGAAGCCGCGGCCCTGAGGGGCGTGCCTTCAGGGACCGATACGTCAACGCCCTCGTGATTGGTCGAGCCGACCCCGCCCGGCGAGGAGCGGGCTCCGAAGCCTGAAGTCAGGGGGCCGCTGACCGGCCAGATGAGACCGGCGGCGCTGGGTGAGGAAAGTGGTCCGGCCGGCAGCGGGTCGAATCCCTGGGCGGCAGCAATCTCCTGCTGGATCTCTGCCTGGAGATCCGCCTCGATCTCTTCCAGGCGGTCAACCTGTCCGTTGATCTGCCCGACCACTGCCCGGCGGTCCTGGCGGGCTGCAACCAGCTGGTTCTGCTGAGACTCGACCGCCTGTCGCGCGCTGGCTATGTTCTGTTCCTCGATCGCGATCTGGTCACGGGCGACCTCAATCGTCTCCTTGGCCTTTTTCAGGCGGACCACCAGCGCCTGCTGCTGGTCGCGCAGGCTGCGGACCCGGCCCACCACAGTCTCGTCCCGGTTCTGAATCTGCCTGAGGTATTCGGCTCGCTGGATCAAGTCGCCGTAGTTGTTGGCGGTCAACACCAGCTCCGACATGTCGCTCGATCCGCTCTGGTAAATGGCGACCAACCGGTCCCGGAGGATCGACAGCGACCGCTCGAGTCGCTTGGCCAGGACCCTGAGTTCCTCCCAGGCTGCCTTGACCTCGGCCTCGGCCTGGTCCAACTCGGCCTGCTTGGCCGCCAGCCGGACCTCGGCCGCGTGCTCCTCGGCTCTCAAGGCCGAAACCCGGCCTTCGAACCGGTCGATCCTGCCGCTGAGGCCGGCGATCTCGTTGGAGAGCACGCCCTTCTTCTGGTTGGCCTGATTGATCTTCTGCTTGGTCTGGTCCAGCCGGCTTTCCGTCGAGGCACCGGCCGGGCCGGGCGAGCAGGCGGCGGCGATCGCCAGTAATGCGGCAAGCAGCAGGACCAGACGGCCCCGCTGGGCGCCGGGAATGAGGGGGGTAATCAAGTGCACTCCCCGGGAGTGTAAGCACATGCACATATAATGTGGCCCTTCCCCCGGGGGCTGCACGCACACTTGCCAAACTCCGCGCCGCGCGATGGCCGTTCACAGCCCGGGCTCCCTTTCATTCCGCCCCGGTATCTGCATAGGATTGGCGGAGTGTCCACCGGGCCCCCAGTTCAGACTGCCACGGACGATCCCTCCGGTGACCGGCCCTCCGGGAACGAGTCGGCCGCAACACCGGTCAGATACGTAAATGTGACCAAGCGCTATCCGGGCACCGACAGCGACGCGGTGCACGACCTCACCCTGGAGGTCCCAGCCGGAGAGATATGTGTTTTGGTCGGGCCCTCGGGCTGCGGCAAGACGACCGCGATGCGGATGGTCAACCGCACCGTGGAGATGACTTCGGGTGACATCCTGATCGGCGATCGCTCGGTCATGGACGGCAATGCGGCCGAACTGCGACGCGAGATCGGCTACGTGATCCAGCAGATCGGCCTGTTTCCCCACCGCACGATCGCCGAGAACATCGGCACGGTGCCGAACCTGCTCGGCTGGAGCAAAAAGGAGATCGACCAGCGGGTGAAGGCCCTGCTCGATCTGATCGATCTCAGCCCCGAGTTCGGCGACCGCTATCCGAGCCAGCTGTCCGGTGGCCAGCAGCAGCGGGTCGGAGTCGCCCGCGCGCTCGCGGTCGACCCCCCGGTGATGCTGATGGACGAGCCTTTCGGGGCGATCGACCCGATCAACCGGTCGAGGCTCCAGAACGAGTTCCTGCGGCTCCAGGCGGAGCTTCAGAAGACCGTGCTGTTCGTCACCCACGACGTCGATGAGGCGATCAAGATGGGTGACCGGATAGCCATCCTGCGCAAGGGCGGCGAGGTCGCCCAGTTCGCGACGCCGACCGAGCTGCTGATGGATCCGGCCGACGATTTCGTCGAGGATTTCGTCGGTGCTGACCGGGCGCTGAAACGACTGGCCCTGATGAGAGTGAAAGACGCAAGCCTGTGGAAGGCGCCGGTCTGCCAGGTCGGGGATCCGACCGGGCCGGTCCGGACCGACCTCGCCTCGGCCGAGGTCCCCCACGCCCTCCTGATCGACTCGGAGAGCAAACCGGTCGGCTGGCTTTCGGAACGGGATCTGGCCGCGCCGCAGGTTCCGTCCCGGCCGGACAGCCCGGCCGATCCCCTGATCGACGCCGATTCGATCCTCAGGGACGGCCTGGCGGCCCTGCTTCAATCGGGCACGAAATATGCGCCCGTGGTTGACGGACGGGGACACCTCGAAGGCATCCTCTCAGTCGAGATCGTCGCCGAATTCCTCTCGTCCGAAGAAGCCACCGAGTCGGAGCTGGCCGCGGTCGACAGGCCCCATGAATAGCTGGGTGGCGGGTGCCGCCGCCCCGTCCGATTTCTTCCGCGATCGATCCGGCGGTGGCTGTATCGAGGAAAACAAGCTCTTCTGCCCGGAATGGGCGATCAACAACATCGACCGCTACACCGACCCGACCCTGCAGCACCTGGTGCTGGTCGCGAGCGCGGTCGCAGCCGGCTTCGTCATCGCCTTCGGCCTTGCGGTGCTGGCCCACCGGCACCGCTCCCTGTCTTCCCCGTTTCTCGCTGCCACCGGGGTGCTGTACACGATCCCCTCGATCTCGTTCTTCTTCCTGCTGCTGCCGGTCACCGGGAGGGGCGCGGACACGGCGATCATCGCGCTGACCGCGTTCACCCTCCAGATCATCTACCGCAACATGACCACCGGCCTGCGCAACGTGCCGCCGGAGGTGACCGAAGCCGCCCGCGGGGTCGGGCTCACCCCCAAACAGGTTCTCTGGAGGGTTGAGATCCCGCTGGCGATGCCCGAGATCATCGCCGGACTGAGGATCGCGACGGTCAGTACGGTCGCCCTCGCCACGCTTGCCGTCTTCGCCAATGGCGGAGGCCTGGGCGCCGAGATCGTGACCGGGTCGAACATCACCTTCAAGACCGGGATCATCATCGCCGGGTCGATCGCGATCCTGATGGCGATCATCTTCGATGCCCTGCTGCTGCTCGCCGGACGGTTTCTGGCCCCCTGGAAGCGGGTGGCCCTTTGATCGCGCCCCCGGTCGGAGTTCTGGGCCTGTTCGGAGAGGCCTTCGAGTTCGTCTTCCAGGGACGGGAAGCGGCCACC
>JBGUDX010000046.1:0-9073 GCA_041821645.1 Acidobacteriota bacterium | reverse complement strand
GCCCCAACGGGGCGATTGAAAGAACCGCGCGATGGCTGTCAATCGCCCCCACGGGCTCAGGAGCGGTTATCCGACCCGCCGAATAGTCGGACAGCGTCAACGATCTCACTCCGGCAGCGGACCGACCGGGCCCGCCGCCGGGACCGAGCTGCCGCCGAGTCCCGGCCCCGCCGGGAACTGGCTGTGAAAACAACCCTATGGAGGTGGTTTTCGTTGCCAGTTCGCGCGTAGCGGGCGGGTCTGCCTTCGGCCCCGGCAAGGCCGGACAGCCGCGGGCCGGGCCACGCGGGTAGGCGGCGCGGCCGCCGGGCGCATGAAAGTGGGGGAGGTAGGATTCGAACCTACGTAGGCGGAGCCAACCGGTTTACAGCCGGTCCCCTTTAACCACTCGGGCACTCCCCCGGCTGGCCGCGCAGTTTATTGCAAGGGCCTGGGACGGCGGCCCGCCCCCGTCGCACCGGCGCTCGGGCGATACCCTCGCCCGATGGAAACTTCCCGCGGCTTCGCCTCGGATAACTGCTCCGGCGTCCACCCCGAGTTGCTGGCGGCTCTGGGACGGGTCAACCAGGGCCATGTCGCTTCGTATGGAGCCGACCCGGAGACCGCCCGGCTGGACGAGCTGGCCAGGGACGAGTTCGGACCCGGGGCCAGGATCTTCCCGATGCTGAACGGGACCGGGGCCAACGTGGCCGCGCTCAGGGCGATCGCACGACCCCACCAGGCGGTGATATGTCCCGAGACCGCCCACCTCTCGATCGACGAGACCGGGGCGCCCGAGGCTATCGCCGGACTGAAGCTGCTCAACGTGCCGACCGGGGATGGCAAGCTGACGCCGGAGCTGGCCGGGCATCGGCTGGCCAACCGGGCCGACGTGCCCCACGTCGCCTGGCCGGCCGTCGTCTCGATCGCCCAGTCGAGCGAAGTCGGCACGGTGTACCGCCCGGACGAGGTCCGCGCCCTGGCCGAGTTCGCGCACGAACACGGGATGCTGCTTCACATGGACGGTTCGAGGCTGGCCAACGCCGCCGCCTCGCTCGGGGTGGGGCTGGCTGCCGCCAGCATCGAAAACGGGGTCGACGTGCTCTGCCTCGGAGCCAACAAGAACGGGGCCGCCTTCGGTGAGGCGGTCATATTCCGCGAAGCTGCCCTGGCCGAAGGATTCGAGGTCCTGCGCAAGGGAACCCTCCAGCTCGCCTCGAAGATGCGCTTCGTCTCGACTCAGCTCGTCGCCCTGCTCGAGGGCGAGCTCTGGCGGGATCTGGCCGGCCAGTCCAACGCGATGGCGGCGGCATTGGGCGAGGCGATCGCCTGGATCGACGGAGTCGAGCTGGCCCAGCCGGTCGAGTCAAACGCGGTCTTCATCACCTTGGAACTCGAACGGGCCCGGGAATTCGCTGACGCATGCGAGCCACACCGCCCGCTGCTGTTCGAGCTCGGAGAGCTCGGCCTTGTCCGCCTGGTCGCATCCTGGGATACGACGATCGAAGACGTGGACGGCCTGGTGACCAAGCTGGGCGGGGCGGGGCACGGGCACGGCGGCCTGACCGGCTGAGTCGCCGGTTGGCGCGAGCACCGGCCCCGGGCAAAGCGACGACGTGAACTCGAGCCGGCCTGCGGGGACTCCGGGCGGGCACGAAGGCCCGTCCCGGGTTGTAGTCTGGCCGTAGAGATGAGGGTCCTCGAGCGCAAGTCACTCACTCCGCTGCTGGAGGCATTGCGGCGGCGGGGCTACGAGGTCATCGGGCCCACCGTGCGAGACGGCGCGATCAGCTACGAGGAGCTCTCCCCGGCAGCGGAGTTGCCGGTAGGGGTCACCGACGAGCAGGAGGGAGGTTCGTACCGGCTGAGGGAGCGTGACGACGAGGCGGTATTCGGCTTCAACAACGGGGCAAACTCATGGAAGAACCACCTCTTCCCGCCGGAGCTGAGCCTGTGGAAGGGGCGCCGGGACGAGAGTGGCGAGATCCGCTTCACCGAGCAGAAGCACCAGGCAGGGCCGTACGCGTTCGTCGGTGTGCGGGCATGCGACCTGGCGGCGATCTCGATCCAGGACCGGGTCTTCATCGGCGACGCCTACGTCGACACCGACTACGAGTCCCGTCGTCGCGACGCGTTCATCGTCGCGGTCAACTGCGCCGAGGCCGGCAACACCTGTTTTTGTGCCTCGATGGACACCGGGCCGCGGGCCGAGACCGGCTTCGACCTGGCCCTGACCGAGCTGATTGACGGCGATCACCGCTTTCTGGTCGAGATCGGCAGCGAGCGCGGGGAGGAGGTGCTGGCCGAGGCCGGCTCGCGACCGGCGACCGATCTGGACATCGCCGCGGCCGATGCGGTGAGCGAGGACTGCGCCTCGCAGATGGGCCGTGAGCTGGAGACCGAGGGAATCAAGGAACTGCTCTACCGCAACGTCGAACACCCTCGCTGGGATGAGGTATCCGAGCGTTGCCTTAGTTGTGGCAACTGCACCCTGGTCTGCCCGACCTGCTTCTGCCACAGCGTCGATGACGCCGGCGACCTGGCCGGCACGGAATCGGAGAGGATCCGCCGCTGGGACTCCTGCTTCGGACTGGAGCACTCCTACGTGCACGGCGGCAGCGTCCGCGCATCGGTGCCCTCCCGCTACCGGCAGTGGATGACCCACAAGCTTGCCACCTGGATCGACCAGTTCGGAACGTCGGGCTGCGTCGGCTGCGGCCGCTGCATCACCTGGTGCCCGGTGGCGATCGACATCACCGAAGAGGCGGCCGTAATTCGTGCGACCGATCAGATCGAGATGAAGGGGATCAATGCGGACGATTGACGAACTGCTTAGAGAGGCCCCGGCTTTCGAAGGCATGTTGCCCGAGCATCTGGAGCTGATCGCGGGCTGTGGGCAAAACCGGGTATTCGAAGACGGCGAACACGTGATGCGCGAGGGCGACCCCGCCGACGTGTTTTACGTTCTTCGCGCCGGGAGGGTGGCCCTGGAGGTCTATATGCCGGCGCGCGGGGCGTTGACGATCGAGACGCTCGATCACGGTGAGCTGCTCGGCTGGTCGTGGCTGGTCCCGCCCTACCGGGTGGCCTTCGACGCGCTGGCGATGGGCACGGTGCGAGCGATCGCCTTCGACGGTGCCTGCCTCCGGGGCAAGTCCGAGCAGGATCCGGTGCTCGGTTACGAGTTGATGAAGCGGATCGTTCCCGTGCTCATCGAGCGGCTGCAGGCAACCCGGGTACAACTTCTCGACGTTTACGGCGGCGCGGGGCCGGCCTGAGCAGGTGACGGCTGCCAGCACCGAGAGCGCGGCCGCCGAGCCGACCACGCCGACCGCATACCGGGTCGCCGGCAAGCGGCAGGAGATGGGCGACACCTGGACCCTCGAGCTGGAGCCGGCCGGAGACCATCGCCTCCCCGGCTTCCTCCCGGGCCAGTTCAGCATGCTGTACGCGTTTGGCGCCGGAGAGGTGCCGATCTCGGTCAGTGCGATCTCCGGCGAGTCGGGTGAACTGACGCAGACGGTCCGCGCCGTGGGCGCTACCACCCGCGCGATCTGCGCCGCCGAGCCCGGCGACCAACTCGGTGTCCGGGGCCCATTCGGCAGCTCCTGGCCGCTGGCCGGGGCCGAGGGTGGTGACGTGGTGGTGATCACCGGCGGGATCGGCCTGGCGCCACTGCGACCCGCGATCGAGCACCTGATCGCAGAGCGCGACCGCTATCGCGCGGTCACCGTCCTCTACGGCGCCCGCTCGCCCGACGAGATGCTCTACTCGTCCGAGCTGCAGGCCTGGCGGGAGGCCGGGATCGCGGTAGAGACCACGGTCGACACAGCTGCCACCGACTGGGAGGGCCGGGTCGGCCTGGTCACCAAGCTGATCCCGCTTGCTCCGTTCCAGGGTGAGCGGGCCACCGCTTTCGTCTGCGGCCCCGAGGTGATGATGCGGCTGGTCGCGGGCGAGCTTCGCGGGCGGGGAATCCCGTCCGACCGGATCCACATCTCGCTGGAACGCAACATGCAGTGCGCGGTGGGCCACTGCGGCCACTGCCAGCTGGCACACCTGTTCGTCTGCAGGGACGGACCGGTCCTCCCGCTGGACAGGGTCGAGGCGCTGCTGGCGGTGCGTGGGCTGTGAGCTCCGAGGCGACCGCCCCCAAGCTCGCTGTCTGGAAGTTTGCCTCCTGCGACGGCTGTCAGCTCAGCCTGCTCGATTTCGAGCAGGAGCTGATGACGCTGCCCGACCAGATCGAGGTCGCCTACTTCCTGGAGGCCACCAAGGGAATGATCGAAGGACCGTACGATCTCTCGCTGGTGGAAGGTTCGATCACCACGCCTGCCGACAGGGAGCGGATCAAGGAGGTGCGCCGGCAGTCCAAACGGCTGGTCACGATCGGCGCCTGCGCCACCTCGGGGGGGATCCAGGCGCTGCGCAACTTCGCCGACGTGGACGAGTTCATCTCGCTCGTCTATGCCGAGCCCGGGTACATCTCGACCCTCGAAGATTCGACCGCGATCTCGGCAAACGTGCCGGTCGATTTCGAGCTTCAGGGCTGCCCGGTCGATCGACTCCAGTTGTTCGAGGTGATCAACGCCTTCCTGAACAAACGTCGTCCGGCGATACCCGAGTACAGCGTCTGTGTCGAGTGCAAGCGGGCCGGAAACGTCTGCGTGATGGTCGCCGGCGGTACGCCCTGTCTGGGGCCGGTCACCCAGGCCGGGTGCGGCGCGCTCTGCCCGTCCTACGATCGCGGCTGTTACGGCTGCTTCGGACCGATGGAGTCGCCCAACGCGCCGTCGCTGAGCCGCCGGCTGGAGGACCTCGGGGTCGAAGACGTGGACATCGTGCGCGTTTACCGGACCTTCCATGCAGACAGGGAGCCGTTCAGGTCGGAGGGGATCGCCCGTGAGCGCTGAGCCAGAGGGCCGGACCAGGACGATCAAGACCGACTACCTGGCCCGGGTCGAGGGCGAGGGCGCGATGTCGGTACGGATCCGCGACGGCGCGGTCGAGCAGGTCGGGCTCGAGATCTATGAGCCGCCGCGGTTTTTCGAGGCGTTGCTCCGGGGTCGCGATTTTCGCGAGGCCCCCGACATAACCGCCCGCATCTGCGGCATCTGCCCGGTCGCCTACATGACCAGCGCCTTCAATGCGATCGAGGACGCCCTCGGGGTCGAGGCCGGCACCCGGGTCAGGTCGCTGCGGCGGCTGATGTATTGCGGCGAATGGGTTGAAAGTCACGCGCTGCACGTGTTCATGCTGCACGCCCCGGACTTCCTGGGCTTCGACAGCGCCTGGACGATGGCGCGCGAACATCGCGAGATGGTCGAGGCCGGTCTGAAGATCAAGAAGGCGGGCAACGACATTCTCCGGGTGGTCGGCGGGCGCGCGATCCACCCGATCAACGTCCGGGTCGGCGGCTTCTACCGCGCCCCGGACCGCGATCAGCTCGACTCACTGGTCGGGCAGCTGGAGGAGGCCCGCGAGCTCGCCGCCGAGGCGGTCCGCTGGGTCGCCGGGCTGCCGTTCCCCGAGTTCGAGCAGGAGTACGAGTTCGTCGCCCTGCACGACCCCGACCGGTACGCGATCGAGGACGGCCGACTGGTCTCCAGTAGCGGCCTGGACATCGCGCCCGACGCCTACGAGCAGCACTTCAGCGAGCAGCAGGTCGAGCACTCGACCGCGCTGCACTCGCTGATGAGCGACGGCGGCACTTACTTCCTGGGGCCGATGGCCCGTTACGCACTCAACCAGGAGCAGTTGTCGCCGCTCGCCAGGGAGGCCGCCGCCGAAGCGGGGCTGGGGCCGGCCTGCCGAAACCCTTTCAAGAGCATCATCGTGCGCGCGGTCGAGATCCTCTACGCGCTCGACGAAGCGCTGCGGCTGATCTCTTCATACGAGCCGCCCGATCCGGCCGCGGTCGAGCCCGAGCCGCGGGCCGCCACCGGCTACGGCTGGAGCGAGGCGCCCCGCGGCATGCTCTGGCATCGCTACCGGCTCGAAGATGACGGCTCGATCGCCGAAGCCCGGATCGTGCCGCCGACTTCTCAGAATCAGGCCAGGATCGAGCAGGACCTGCGCGCCTTCGTCGAGCCGCGGGTCGAGCTCGACGACGAGCGCCTGCAGTGGGAGTGCGAGCAGGCGATCCGCAACTACGACCCATGCATCTCGTGTTCGACCCACTTCCTCAAACTCACGGTTGATCGCGCATGACTCCGCCGGGCAGGCCGGGAATGGTGATCGGGGTCGGCAACGGCTGGCGCGGCGACGATGCCGCCGGCCTCGAGGTGGTGCGACGGCTCCGCCGGCTGGCGCCTCCGCCGGAGGTGGCCGTTGTCGAGCAGGAAGGAGAGCCGGCCTCACTGCTCGACGCCTGGCAGGGCGCCGACCGGGTTCTGGTCGTGGACGGGGTCAGCTCCGGGTCCCCGCCGGGGACCCTGCATCGCTTCGAGGCGGGCGAGGGCCCGCTGCCGGCGCAACTGTTTCGATCCTCGACCCACCTGCTCGGGCTCGCCGAGGCGGTGGAGCTGGCGCGGGAGCTCGACCGGCTTCCGGGCAGCCTGGCGGTCTACGGGATCGAGGGGGACAGCTTCGACCCGGGGGAAGGGTTGACGCCGGCGGTTCGTTCGGCGGTCGAGCGGCTGGCGGTTGAGATCCGCGATGAGTTGCGGGACAGCGAAGCGGACGGCGGCAGGCGCGCCCCGTCGGGAGCCGGGGCCTGAGATGCACGAGCTGTCCGTCGCGCGCGAGATCGTCACCGTGGCCGAGCGTCACGCCGGCGGGCTGCCGGTCAGCGTGGTCAGGGTCGAGGTAGGACGGCTGCGCCAGGTGGTGCCCGAGTACCTCGACTTCTACTTCGAGATCGCCGCTCGGGAAACGGCCTGCGAGGGCGCGGCCATGGAGTGGAAGCGGGTGCCGTCGCTCTTGCGATGCGACGGCTGCGGGACTGAATGGGACCCGGCGCCACCTCCGGCCCGGGAGCAAGACGAGCTGCTGATCGACTTCCGCTGCCCCGACTGCCGGAGCGGCCGGTACTCGGTGGTCAGCGGCGACGAACTGCTGGTCGAGTCGATAGACGTCGAGGACCCGGTAGCTGTGCCGGGCCGCCCAGGCACGCCTGAGGCGGGTCGGGAAGCTGCGCCGGGGTCGGGTCGGAAAGTCGCGCCGGCGTCGGAAAGAGGAGGTGGCTGAAATGCACAGGACCACGGTCAAAGTTGCCGAGGGGGCGCTGGATGCAAACCAGACGATCGCCGAGGCGAACCGGGCCGATTTCGACCGCTCGGGCGTCAGGGTGATCAACCTGATGAGCGCCCCCGGGGCCGGCAAGACCCGGCTGCTCGAGCGTGCGTTCGAGCAGGCGGGCGAGAACCGTGTGGGCGTGCTGGAGGGGGACGTGCGCGGCAGCCTCGATGCCGATCGCCTGTCGCTGCTTCATGTCCCGGTGGTTCAGATCAACACCGACCCCGCCTTCGGAGGCGAGTGCCATCTCGACGCGAACATGGTCCGCTCCGCGATCCCCGAGATTCCGCTCGATGAGATCGACCTGCTGGTGGTCGAGAACGTCGGCAACCTGGTCTGCCCGGCCGAGTTCCGGATCGGCGAGCATCACCGCTGGATGATCTCGTCGGTCACCGAGGGCGATGACAAGCCACTCAAATACCCGCTCATGTTCCGTAGCTGTGATCTGGTGGTGATCAACAAGATCGACCTTCTGCCACACACCGACTTCTCCGTGGAGCGCTTTCTCGCCAATCTGGAGAGGGTCAATCCCGAGGCCGAGACGATCCAGACCAGCGCCCGGACCGGCGAAGGCATCGAGGCCTGGCGGCAGCGGCTCTTCTCGATCGGATAGGCGGACCCGTCCCGCCGGGGAAGGTTTCGATCGCCGGCCTCAGCAGATCCGCGGCAGCGGGTCGCCGGCCAGCATGTCGACGACCCGGGTCCCGCCCAGCGTCGTCTCCAGGATGACCAGGCCGGGCGGCTCGGCGGTGACCTCGGCGATGATCGCGGCCTCGCGGCCGAGCGGGTCGGACCGCAGTGCCGCCAGGGCCTTATCCGCGGATTCGGGAGCGACCACCGCGACCAGCCTGCCCTCGTTGGCCACGTAGATCGGGTCGATCCCGAGGATCTCGCAGGCGCCGTTGACCTCGGGGCGGATCGGCAGCGCGGACTCCTGGAGCGTGACTCCCACCTCGGCCGCGAGCGACAGCTCGGCGAGCACAGTGGCGAGTCCGCCGCGGGTCGGGTCGCGCAGGCAGTGGACCTCGGCTCCGCTTTCGAGCAGGGCCTCGACCAGCCCGTTGAGCGGGGCGGTGTCGCTCTCCAGCTCCAGTTCGAGCTCCAGGTCGCCACGGGCGATCATCACGGCCATGCCGTGGTCGCCGATCGGCCCGGAAACGAGCACGCGGTCGCCGGCCCGGATCGCGTCGGGGCCGAGCTCCGCGCCGTGATCGATCACGCCGACGCCCGAAGTGTTTACGTACAGGCCGTCGGCGTTGCCGCGCTCGACCACCTTCGTATCCCCGGTCGCGACCGGGACCCCGGCGGCCCTGGCCGCCCTCGCCATCGAGCCGGCGATCCGCAGGAGGTCGGCGACCGGGAAGCCCTCCTCGATGATGAAGCCGGCCGAGAGCGCCAGCGGCCGCGCCCCCGACATCGCCAGATCGTTGACGGTGCCGTTCACCGCCAACTCACCGATGTCGCCGCCGGGGAAGAACAGTGGACGGACCACGAACGAATCGGTCGTGAAGGCCAGCCGGCCGGATCCGGTCTCGAGCAGCGCGCTGTCGCCGAGCGGTTCGAGCAGCGGGTTGGACAGCTCACTCACGAAGATGCCCTCGACCAGGTCGTGGCTGGATTTGCCGCCGGCCCCGTGGGAGAGCGTCACGCGCTCGTCGAGGACCTTGCGGCGGGGGCGCCGCCGCCGCGCCTCGATCGCGTCGAGCACGTCCCGTTCGCTGCGCCGGCCGGAGTCGTCCGCCGTCATCCCGATCGGCCGGGCCCCGCCGCGGCAGGCGCGGTCCGGTCGTCTGCGGCGCGGCCGCCGCGTCCCGCGTGCCGGCCGTAGTTGTAATACGCGGCGCAGGCGCCCTCGCTC
>JBGUDX010000045.1:0-9385 GCA_041821645.1 Acidobacteriota bacterium | reverse complement strand
GTCTCCCCGGCTCAGGCCGAGACGCTCGGCGTCTGCGACGGAAACCTCGAGTCGCTGGGCCGGGATCAGGTAGTCCAGCGCAGGGCTCAGGTCGGTGGCCGGCCCGGCCCAGAGGTCCCGGTAGGTCCCCAGGGTCAATCCCCCCGAACCGTTGCCGGAGGCTCCGGTGTCATCGGACGGATCGCCGGAAGCTCCGGGCTTCAGCCCGTCCCGGGAATCGTCACCGGGCGCCGTCCCGGCCGACAGCGCTCCAGGGTCGAACCGTTCGGCCTCGCGGCGGTCCTGCCAGCGGATCCCGCGGCCGCCGATCTCCTGATCATCGAGTCCGGAGTAGAACGGGACCGCCCCGGTCACCGCGGCGAGAGCCTCGGGGGCCGAGCCGATCCCTGTCTCATGGCCGATCCCGGCCGCCAGTTCGGCCAGCACCAACCAGCCGCTGCGGATCTGGCCGGGCCTTTCGGCCGAGGGACGGACCCGCTGAAGCCGTCCTTCAGGATGGGTCACCGTGCCGTCTTTCTCGGCATGGCTTTCCAGCGGGAAGACCAGGTCGGCGTGATCGGTGGTCTCGTTGGCGACCATCGAGAAGCAGATCACCTGGTCGGCTGCGTCAAGCGCCCGGCGCCACCCGTCCGAGTCGGGCAGGTCGCGCAGCGGGTCGACCCCGTAGAGGATCACCGACCTGATCTCACCAGATTCCAGTCCGGCCCGGATCCCCTCGACGTCCCGGCCGGGAGTCGTCGGGGCCAGGCCGGGCCCGGCATCGGGCAGGCAGCCGACTTCGCGCAGGCCGCGCCCGTTGGCGTTGTCGGGGATCTCGATCAGTCCCGAATCTTCCATCCCGGCCAGGCCGAGCGCATCGCTCAGCTCCAGCAGGGCGGCGACCGCGTCGGCCCCGTCCTGACCCCGGCCGAGCCGTTCGCCCCAGACGATCACCGCGTGCCCGGCCCCCCGGAGCAGCCCGGCGATGCCGAGGTCACTGCCCGACTTGACCGCGGCCGCCAGGCCGGCGACGAAGTTCGCTGCCTCTCCCGGCGCGTAGCGCGCGGTCTCGGTGGCACCGCCGTCGAGCGCGCTCGGCCGCTCGGTCGCCACCGCCAGTGCGGTGCCGCTGCGACGTACCGCCTTGCGCACCCGCAGGTCGAACGCCGGAGCCGATTGGATCGGGTCGGTGCCGAGCACCAGAACCACGTCGGCATCGTCGATGTCGGCAACCCGGGCGGAGATCGCCGGATCCGTGAGAGCCACCTGGCTCGCCCGGTCGATCGTCGGCGCCCGGCGGCTGTCGATGTCAGCCGACCCGAGGCCGTCGCGCACGATGCCCTGGATCAGGAATCCTTCCTCGTTCGAGGCGTCGCCGACCAGGGCGGCTGTGGCGCTTCCCGCGGCGGTCAGTCCCTCGGCGGCCAGGCCGAGCGCTTCGTCCCAGGATGCGGGGGCCGGGTGGCCGTCCTCGTAGCGGACCGGATTCAGCACCCGGTCCTTCGAGTACATCATCTGGTAGCCGTAGCGGCCCAAGTCGCACAGCCAGCCGTCGTCGACATGCTTGTTGTCGCGTGCGATCACCCGCCTGACCTGTTCGTCGCGGACGGTGAAGCTGACGTTGCACTGACTGGGGCAGAGCGTGCAGACCGACCCGCCCTGCTCGATGTCCCAGGGCCGGGCCCGGAATCGGTAGGTATAGGAAGTGAGAGCCCCGACCGGGCAGAGCTCGGTGATGTTTCCCTGGAACGGGGCGATGTAGGGACGTTCGTCGAAGGTGCCGATGTAACTGCGGTCACCCCGCTCGAGGATCTGGAGCTGGGAGTCCTCGGAAACTTCCTGACTGAACCGCACGCAGCGGTAACACATGATGCAGCGCTCGCGATCGATCGCGATCAGCGGCGATAGCTGCTTCGGTTTCTCGAAGTGGCGCTTCGTATCGACCACCCGGCTGCGGTCCTTGCCCCAGCCCATCGCGATGTCCTGGAGCGGGCACTCGCCGCCCTTGTCGCAGACCGGGCAGTCGAGCGGGTGGTTGACCAGCAGGAACTCGACCACCGCGTTCTGGGCTTCCCTGACCTGCTCGGTCTGGGTGTGCACCACCATGCCGTCCCGGACCGGGGTCGAACAGGCCGTCTGAAGTTTGGGGATGCCCTCGATCTCGACCAGGCACATCCGGCAGGCGCCCACTGGGGCACCGAGCTTCGGCTCGTAACAGAAGACCGGGATCTCGATGTCGCCCAGCTTGGCCGCATCGACCAGCATCTCGCCCTCGGTCGCCGCGATCTCGCGTCCGTCGATGGTCAAGGTTATCGGTTTGCGTGTCTTCTTAGCCACCCGGGATCACCTGCTCGCTCTCCGGCACCGGGCGGCCCTGTAGCCGCTCGGTTTCGTGTGCGGTCGAGATGCCCTCGATCGCCCCGGCCGCGATCACCTGTTCGAATTCGTCGCGGAACTTCTTGACCATGGCGCTGACCGGCATCGCCATCGAGTCGCCCAGCACGCAGAGACAGTGGCCGATGATGTTCTGCTGGACCGACGTGATGATGTCGAGGTCCATCGGCGTCGCCTCGCCCCTGACCACGCGCTCCAGCATCTTCACGGTCCAGTTGGTGCCCTCGCGGCAGGGCGAGCACTTGCCGCAGGACTCGTGGTGGTAGAAGCGGGCCGTGCGAAGCGCCATGTGGGGGATCGAGACCGAGTCGTCGGCGACGATGATCGAGCCCGAGCCGAGCATCGAACCGGCATCGGCCATCGCCTCGAAGCTGTACGGCGCGTCTAACTCGTCTGCGGTCAGCACCGGCGAAGAGGATCCACCGGGATAGAGCGCCTTGATCTCGTGGCCCTCGAGCATTCCGCCGGCCAGGCCGAAAACGAGATCGCGGAGATTCACCCCGAGTTCGACTTCGTAGTTGCCCGGGCGCCGGACCCGGCCCGAGATCGAGACGACCTTGGTCCCCGGCGACTGTTCGGTGCCGAAGCTGCGGAACCATTCGGCCCCGTTGGCCACCACGTGGGGAACGTTGGACAGGGTCTCGACGTTGTTGATCAGGGTCGGCCCGCCATAGAGGCCCTGGATCGCCGGGAACGGCGGCTTCAGCCGGGGGTTGCCCCGCTTGCCTTCGAGCGCGTCGAGCAGGGCGGTCTCCTCGCCGCAGATGTAGGCGCCGGCGCCGCGATGGACGACCAGATCGACGTCACGTCCCGAGCCGAGGATGTCGCTGCCGAGGTAACCGGCCTCGTAGGCCTCGGCCACCGCCCGGTCGAGGATGTCGGCCTGCCGGTCGTACTCGCCCCGGATGAAGATGAAAGCGTGTTCGATCTCGCCGGCCAGGCATGAGATCGCGATCCCCTCGATCAGCTGATGCGGATTGCGCTGGATCAGCTCGCGGTCCTTGAACGCCCCTGGCTCGGACTCGTCCGCGTTGCAGCAGAGGTACTTGGCCTGATCACCGTGCGGCAGGAAGGAGACCTTCTTGCCCATCGGAAAGCCGGCACCTCCGCGCCCCCGCAGCCCCGACTCTTCCAGCTCGTGGACTATCCAGTCGTGGTCGAACTCCCGGTAGGCCCGTTCCTGGGTCGCGTAGCCGCCGTAGGAGCGGTAGCCCTCGATCGTCGCCATGGCCGGATCCTCGGCGTTGCGCAGCAGGACCCTGGTCTCGATTATCCCGTCGGACCGGCTCACTGGTTCGGTCCTTTGTCCGAGGTCACACGCTGGTCGCTGCTTTCAGCCCTGCCACCGGGCAGGTCTCGTTCGGAAAGGGCCTTCTCCGGGATCGGTTCGCTGTCCTGGCGGAGCTGCTCGATCACGGTTACGGCGTCCTCCTCGGCCAGCGGCCCGAAGTACCGCTCGTTGATCGAGGCCATCGGAGCCAGGTCGCAGGCGCCCAGGCACTCGAAACCGGATACCAGGAACTCGCCGTCGGCCGAGACCGCGCCCCCTTCCCCGGCGAGGTCGCGGTCCGCGTCGGCGGCCTCGCAGAAGGCATCGAGCAGGCCGTCGGCGCCTCGCATCCAGCAGGAAATGTTGGTGCAGACCAGGACCTGCTGCCTGCCGGAGGGTGAGAGTCGCAACAGGTCGTAGAAGCTGGCCACCGACTCGAGGTAGGCCGGAGTCACCCGCATCACGGCGGCCGCCTGGCGGATCCCCTCCGGGGTGCACCAGCCGTAGCGCCGCTGGACGGCCCAGAGCGCCGGGATGGCGGCCGACTTGTGGCCTTCGTGTGAGTCCTTGTCGGGGTACTTGTTGACCAGTTGCTCGATCTCCAGGCGAAGCTCGTCCGGGCAGCCGACCTCGGAGATCTCGGGGATCTCCACCGGTTCGCCCAGCGGCTCGCGCCCGGTGGTATTCGCCCGGTCTACCGGGAATTCGGGCGCGGTGAAGTCCTCGGGCCCCCCGATCGTGTCGCTCACCGGTCGATCCCTCCCAGGATCGGATCGAGCATCGCCAGGTTCTGGATCAGGTCGGCTACGTACTCGCCCAGGGCCATGTCGCGAAGTGCCTGCAGGTTGACGAAAGACGGTTCGCGGAAGTGGACCCGGGCCGGCTTCGACGAGCCGTCGGCCAGAATGAAGCAGCCGAGCTCTCCGCGCGGTGACTCGACCGGGTTGTACACCTCACCCGGTTCCACCCTGAAACCCTCGGTGACCAGCTTGAAGTGGTGGATCAGCGACTCCATCGAGGTCGAGAGCTCCGAGCGCGGCGGTAGTACGTACTTGCGATCGTCGGAGACCCAGGGGCCTTCGGGCAGACCGTCGAGGCACTGCTCGATGATCTTGAGCGACTCGCGCATCTCGGTCAGCCGGACCCGGTAACGGTCGTACCCGTCACCGACCGTGCCGACCGGCACGTCGAACTCCAGTTCCGGGTAGGCGAGGTATCCGTCTTCCTTGCGCAGGTCCCAGGCGTCACCGGAGGCACGCAGCAGCGGCCCGGTCACCCCCAGGTCCAGCAGCCGGTCCCGCTCGACCACACCGATGTCCTTGGTCCGGATCAGGAAGATCTCGTTCTTGTCCAGCAGCGACTCGTACTGGTCCAGCCCCTTGTTCAGGATCGTGATCAGCTCCCGGACCTTGTTCTCGAAACCGGCCGGGATGTCCTCGGCCACGCCACCGATCTGGAAGTACCGGGTGTGCATGCGCTGCCCGGTCGACATCTCGAAGACGTCGAGCACCCGGTCGCGGTCGCGGAAGCAGTAGAAGTAGACCCCCATCGCCCCGAGGTCGAGCGCGGTCGTCCCGAGCCAGACCAGGTGCGAGTGCAGCCGGTTGAGCTCCATGTGGAGGACCCGGAGGTACTGGGCCCGGCGCGGGAGCTCGAGCCCGACCAGCGTTTCCACGGCACCGCAATAGGCCTGCATGTTGAAGAAGTAGGAGAGGTAATCCATGCGCTCGACGAACGGGATCACCTTCCAGTAGCCCATGGTCTCGCATGACTTCTCGATCCCGGTATGCACGTACCCGACCACCGGCTTGAGGTCTTTGACCACCTCGCCCTCGAGCTGGACCACCAGCCGGAGGACTCCGTGCGTCGCCGGGTGGTGCGGGCCCATGTTGACGGTCATCAACTCCCGCTCCGGCTCGAGCTCGACCTCGGCCCCGGGCAGGCGCTGTTCGATCTCGGTTTTGAGCCCGCTCGCGGTCATCTCCTGATCGCGCAGCGATTCACCGGCCGTCGCGCCGGTTCCGCCCGCCACCGCGTCGGTCTCCGGAGGCACCGCCATTACCGCCACCACCCCGGGCTGTCCGCTTCATCCCTGGTGAAGATCACGGGCTCGCCGCCGACCGGGAAGTCACGCCGCTGGGGCCAGCCGACGTAGTCGTCGGGCATCAGGATCCGGCGCATGTCGGGATGGCCGTCAAAAACGATCCCGAAGAAGTCGTAGACCTCGCGCTCCTGGAACTCGGCCGTCGGAAACAGCGACACGCAGGAGTCGATGTGCGGCAGAAGTTCGCTCGCGGGCATCCCGTCCGAGTCGCCGGCGCCGATGGGGGGCTCCCCCGCGACCGCCGGGTCTTCGAGCAGGGCTTTGACCCGGAGCCGCTCGTAGCGGTCCCGGTTGATCAGTTCGTAGTGAACGGCGAAACGTGGCTGGGCCGGCAGGTAGTCCACACCGTGAACCGAGGCCAGGAAGCCGTACTGCTGGCCTGGGGTCTCCTTCAGCCAGGTGAGCACTTCGATGATCCGGGCGGGATCGACGATCAGCGCCGGCTGTTCGCGGTCGAAACCGGTGTCGAGCACCGCTCCCGGGTGGGTGCGGTTTATCTCGGCCAGGATCAGTTCGAGTCCGGGGGCGTCAGGCACCCAGCACCCCGCGTGCGCGGCTGTATGCCTGGTGCGCCTCCTCTGATGGCCGGGAGGCGGGCCCGCCCCGGGCCCACTCTTCGGTCCCCTCGGCGTTGTAACGCGTGCGCCATCCGGGCTCGGGGTTCCCGACGATCTGTTCCTGAAGCTTGTTGAACCCGTAGAGCAGCGCCTCGGGGCGCGGCGGACAGCCGGGCACGTGGACATCGACCGGCATGAACTTGTCGGCCCCCTGGACCACGGCGTAATTCGAGAACATGCCGCCGCTGGAAGAGCATGCGCCCATGGAAATGGCCCATTTCGGCTCGAGCATCTGGTCGTAGATGCGCCGGACCACCGGGGCCATCTTGATCGAGACCCGGCCGGAGAGGATCAGCAGGTCGGCCTGCCGGGGTGAAGCGCGGAATGCCTCGGCCCCGAAACGGGCGATGTCGTAGCGCGGTGAAACGGTCGACATCATCTCTATCGCGCAACAGGCCAGTCCGAAGGTGGCCGGAAAGACCGAGTTGGCCCGGGCGTGGTTGAGCATCTTCTCGAGCGTCGTCGTGGCCACCCGCTCCTCGACGTAGGCATCGAGGTCGGCGCCCTCGAGATCGCCACGCAGCATGTCCCGGGCGCGCAGCTGCCGGGCGCGGAGCTCCTCCGGGCCGGTCGGTTGATCGAGCCGGGCGTGAGCCCGCATCTTCTGGCGCTCTATCTCCAATCCAGCGCCCCTTTGCGCCAGACGTAGACCAGGGCGACGAACAGGAGGGCGACGAAGACCACCACTTCTGCCAGTACGAAAACCGAGTCGGCGCTCTTCAGGATCGCCCCGACCGGGTAGAGGAAGACGACCTCGATGTCGAACAGGATGAACAGCATCGCGATCAGGTAGAAGCTGACCCCGAACCGGAAGGTCCGGGATATCTCCGAGGGCAGTCCGCACTCATAGGGATCGGTCTGGCGTATCCCGGCGCTGGTGCCCGGGTCCTTGTTGCGCTTCGGGCCGAGGACCAGGTTCAGCGTCGCAAAAGCTGCTCCGACGAGAATGCCGAGCGTGGCGAAGACGAGGATTGGCAGGTATTGATGGAGCAAGTGGAGGTCTTTGTCGGGGACATATGGTGTCCCCTCCATCGAGGGTTATACACCTACTCTTACCTACTTTGTATCAAGTTGCCACATAGTGATTTTTCGCATATGCAAGCCGAAACCCGACTTAATCAGGCGGGATTGACCGATGCCTGACCTCTACCTGGCACTGGGCCTGTCGGCGATCGGGCTGAACCTGCTGGCCGGGGCGGTCGGAGGCTGGGCCTGGGTCGGCCACCGGGTCTCGATGCCGTTCTGGTACCTGCTGCGCATCGGCCAGCTCGCGACCGTGGTCTTCGTGACGCTCGAGTTCGTGGTCTACGTCGGGGGCGACCGCGCCGACGATTCCCTCCACTACCTCTACGTCGTGCTGCCGGTCGTGGCCTCGCTGATGGGCGAGGCGATGCGCGGCGCCTCGGCGAGCCAGGAACTGGGCGACACCGATTTCGCCTCGCTGGATCCCGATCGCCAGCACGAGATCGGCCTGGCGATATATCGCCGCGAGACCGGGGTCATGACCGTTACTGCGCTGGTCATCGCCTTCCTCCTCTGGCGGGCGATCGAGACCACCGCCGGGATGTTCTGAGTACGACGTCCCTTTCGGATTGCGCCAGAGCAGATTGCCCGCCGCCGTCAACTGGTCAGGAGAGCGCGGTGACCGCCTCGGGGATTGCGGTGCCGCCGGTGCTCAGTCTGAAGGTGGTGCCGATCGTGCCGTCACGCTTCAGCACCTCGGCAACAGTCGAGGCGACGTCTTCTCGCGGCACGGTCGCAGCGAGTAGCTGCTCATCCGTGGTCACGAGTCCGGTTCCCGATTCATCGGTAAGCCCGACCGGCCTGACAATCGTGAAATCGAGACCGCTCGAGGCGAGCTCGCGGTCGGCTTTGCCCTTGGCCCTCAGGTACACGGCAAACACTTCTTCTCCGACGGCCGCAGGGTCGGCTCCCGCAGCGCTGATCATCACGTATCGGCTGATGTCGGTCCGGCGGGCCGCGTCGATCAGCCTCACGGCGCCGGCGTAATCGACCGACTCCTTGCGCTCGGGTCCGCTGCCCGGGCCGGCTCCGGCTGCGAAAACGATCGCGTCGCAACCGGTTAGCGCAAGGTCTATCTCGTCGTCGGACGATTGCTCGAGATCGACGATCACCGGTTCTCCCCCGGTAGCTGTGACCTCGTCTGCGTGCCCGGGGTCGCGGATCAACGATCGGGCCTGAACGCCGCGATCGCTGAGCAACCTGGTGAGCTTCAGGGCAATTCTCCCGTGCCCGCCCGCAATAGCGATTTGCATCATCAGCCTCCTGGATGGTCTGTTTGACGGGTCCCGGCAGAGCCGGCTACCGTTCCGAAAATAGCCGAACGAGTGTGGGGCTCCTGCGCTCCCCCGGCCCTCATGGCAGGTCCACTCTGCCGGCGGCGAGGACCGTGACCTCGCCGGAGACCCGGGGGGACCCGGCTTCCATCCGGGCCTCGATCCGGCTCGGCCGGCCCATCTCGACCCCCTGTTCAACCACGATGCTGTCGATATCGAGGCAGTCCTGGAGGTAGGCGACCAGCGGGCCGGCTGCCGATCCGGTCGCCGGATCCTCGATTCCGGCCAGATCGGCCCCGAAACTCCTTGCCCGGACCGTGCGAGGACCGCGTTCGAGCACGAACGGGTAGGTGTTCAGTGACCGGTCCGGATAAATCTCTTCGATCAAATCGAAGTCAGGGCTGCAGCCGGCGAGCGCGTCGAGGTCCCGCACCGGCACCAGAAGGGCCGGCAGGCCGGTCGAAATGACCTGGCTGCTGAGGTCCGGGTCCAGCTGCCCTAACGTGATCCCGAGGCCCGCGGCTACCTGCCCCGGTTCGGCGACCGGGCCGAATTCGGCCGGGGGCTGCAGCATCGAAGCCTGCCAGGCACCGGCTTCAAGGCGTGCTTCCACCGCCTGGTGCCCGGCCCCGGTCTGCTGGATGAAACTCGCGGACTCGAGGCCGCGATCGATCGCCACCGCGACCGCCGTGCCCAGCGAGGGGTGGCCGGCAAACGGGATCTC
>JBGUDX010000044.1:0-9413 GCA_041821645.1 Acidobacteriota bacterium | reverse complement strand
GTGCTGCTGTTTTTCGGAATCTCGCTGCTGGTACCGGCGCTGTCGTCCCGGATCGAGGCCGCGGTCAGCCGCTTCACCGGCCGCTTCCATACCGAACGGTCCGGTGACGGATTCTGGTCGGGCACGCTGGTCGGAGCCAGCCTCGGGTTGGTCTATGCCCCGTGCGCCGGGCCGATCCTGGCCGGGGTGATCACCGTCTCGGCCGCGCAGCCGTTCACCGCCGGGCGACTGGCGGTTGCACTGTCCTACGCGCTCGGCTCGGCGCTCGTGCTCTACCTGCTGATGCTGGGCGGCCGGAAACTGACGGCCCCTCTATCCAGGCGAATCCCGCAGCTTCAGGCCGGCATGGGAGCGGTGATGATCATCTTTGCGCTGGTCATGCTCGGCGACTACGACCTGCGTTTCCAGAATGCGATCGCCGATGATCTGCCGGCATTCGTGGTCAACCCGACCAGGGATCTGGAGTCGACCGACGTCGCAACGGAGGCGCTGGCCGACGTGCGCCAGGCCGATGTCTCGGCGGAGGGAGAGCAGATCGCGAGGGGCGCGGCAGCTCAGGAAGAGCGGGATTCTTCGGATTCGAGCCCCCCGGTCGAGTCCGACCTGCCCAGATTCGGCGAAGCTCCCGATTTCACCGGGACCCAGCAGTGGTTCAACACGCCCGGAGGCCAGTCCCTCTCGCTGGATCAACTCGGGGGGCGGGTGGTTCTGGTCGACTTCTGGACCTACAGCTGCATCAACTGCATCCGCACCCAGCCCTACCTCAAGGCCTGGGACGAGCGCTACCGCAAGGACGGACTGACAATCGTCGGCGTCCACACCCCCGAGTTCCCGTTCGAGCGGAGCGCCGGGAACGTCGAAGACGCGGTCGAGCGGGCCGGAATCGAATACCCGGTCGCCCAGGACAACGACTTTGCGACCTGGGACGCGTACGCCAACCAGTACTGGCCCGCCGAGTACTTCATCGATGGCGAGGGCCAGGTCAGATACGCGCACTTCGGCGAGGGTGAATACGAGGAGAAGGAAAAGGTGATCCGCGAACTGCTGGCCGAGGCCGGGCGCGACCCGGGCCGGGTTGAATCCGGGGCCGACGGGGTGACCGCCTCCCGGGGGGTCACTACGCCCGAAAGCTATCTCGGCTCGGCCCGCGCGGACCGTTTCGTCAACGGAACGATCATCGACGGGGTGCACGATTTCGGCGAGCTCGAAAAGCCGCCCGAGGATCACCTTTCATTCGGCGGCAGGTGGCGGATCAGCCCCGACTACGCGGTCGCCGACGGCGGCGAACTCGGGATCGAGTTCGGGGCCCGTCGGGTCTTTCTGGTGCTGGGCTCTCCGGAGCGCCCGCGCAGAGTCAGGGTCCTGCTCGACGGCGAGCCGATTCCGCCGGCGCTGGCCGGCCGGGACGTAGAGAACGGGACCGTGAAGGTCGACCGGGAACAGCTCTATTCGCTGGTAGATATGCCTGCCGCAGAGCGCCACAGACTGACCCTGATCCCCGAAAAGGGGACCGAAGCCTACGCGTTCACCTTCGGCTGATGGACCTCGCAGACCGGACATCCGGGAGAATCAGCCTGATGGAGGACTCCTCCCCGGCAAAGATTCTGGTGGTCGATGACGAGCCGACGATCGTCGACGTGGTCGGCAGGTACCTCGAACGAGCCGGCTTCGAGGTCGAGACGGCCGCCGACGGGCCGGACGCGATCGCCCAGACGATCGAGCACGACCCGGATCTGATCGTGCTCGACCTGATGCTGCCCGAGATCGGCGGCATGGAGGTGATGCGGATTCTGCGGGACGATCTGCCGAAGTGCCCGGCGATAATCCTGCTGACTTCGAAGTCGGAGGAATCCGACCGCCTGACCGGGCTTCGGCGCGGGGCCGACGACTACGTGGTCAAGCCGTTCTCGCCGGCCGAGCTGGTCGCCCGGGTCCAGGCAGTGCTCCGCCGGATCTCGCCCCCCGACGAGACCGCCGAGCCGATCCGCCACGGCGACCTGGTGATCGATCCCTCGCAGCGGATAGTCACGCTCGCCGGAGAGGAGATCACCCTCACCCAACTCGAGTTCGACCTGCTGGCCTTCATCGCGTCCCGGCCCGGCCAGGTGTTCACCCGCGACCACCTGATGGAAGAGGTATGGGGCCACAGCTTTTTCACCGACACCGGAACCGTCACCGTTCACATCCGCCGGTTGCGGGCCAAGCTCGAAACAGATCCCGACCGGCCCGGCCACATCGAGACGGTGTGGGGTGTCGGCTACAGGTTCAGGCCATGAACTCCGGAACGGCCATTGCCCGCTCATTGGCTATCGCGCTGATCGCCTGCCTTGCCGGGGCCGCGGTGATCGGCGGCTCGTACGACCTCGCCGGAGCACGGACCACCTTTCTGCTGCTTCTGCCGCTCGCGGCCCTGGTCCTGGTACTGGCCCACTGGCTGGCGGCCAACCGCCGCCGGCTGGGCGGCCTGGCACGGCAGTTCCGCTTCGGGGTGATCATGGTGGTCGGCTCGATTCTGGTCTCGGTCTGGATCGCGGCCTATGCGATGTTCCTCTCGCATCACGACGCGGTCGTGGTCTCGGTCATGGCCACCGTGATCGGCGTGGTCGCCCTCCGGGTCGGAGAGATCGTCGCCCGGGGAGTGATGAACGACGTGGAGTCCCTGCGCGACGGACTCGAAGCGGTCGGCGACGGCAGCCGGGACACCGTGGTCGAGGTCGGTGGCGACGACGAGCTGGCCGAGCTGGCCGACTCGGTCAACGCGATGATCACGAGGCTCGGTGCCGAAGAGGCGAGCCGGGAAGAGGCCGACTCGGCCCGGCGGCGGCTGGTCGCCTCGGTCTCCCACGACCTGCGCACGCCGCTGGCGTCGCTGCGGCTGCTGGTCGAGTCGATCGAGGACGGGGTCGCCACCGGGGAGACCCGCGACCGCTACATCAGCCAGCTCCGGGTCCACGTGTCGGTGCTGAGCGGCCTCGTTGATGACCTGTTCGAGCTCTCCCGGATCGAGGCCGGTGACATCACCTGGACCATGAGCCGGATAGAGCTCGACTCACTGGTCGGCGAGACGGTCGAGGCCATGCGGACCGAGGCGGACGATCTCGGAGTCAGGGTCACCGCCGAGCTGCCGGGCGGCGAACTGCTCGCCGAGGCCAATCCCGAGAAGGTCCAGCGGGTGCTGTTCAACCTGATCCAGAACGCGATCCGCCACACCCCGGCCGACGGCTCGGTAACGGTGCGGGCCCGGTCGCTGAGTGGCGCGGTCGAGGTCGAGGTGACCGACGAAGGCGCCGGGATTGCTCCCGTGGACCGGGATCACGTATTCGAGCCGTTCTACCGCGGCGGGACCGACTCGTCCCGCACCACCGAGGGCGCCGGGCTCGGCCTGGCGATCTCACGGGCGATCGTCGAGGCGCATGGAGGCGAGATCTGGCTCGAGCCCTCGGGCCGGGGCACGCGTATGCGCTTCACCCTGCGCTCACCGGTTCCCGGCTAGAAGTCCGGCCGCAACTCGACCCCGTTTCTCGGTTACGGTTCAACGAATGGTCCGATCGAAAAGGGTTCACAGCCCCCACCGGAGATGAGCGCGAAGAAGAGCAAGGCCGCGAAGTCGGGTGCCGTGGTCGGCATGGCCGCCCGGGGCTTCAACTACGCCCGCCAGGTCGACTGGCCGGCGGTCTGGTTGCGGGCCCAGTGGCTGACCCACCACACCAAGCGCCTCTACAACAACCTGACCGAGGAAGAGCGCAAGGAGTTCATGAACATGGTCGTCCCGACCAAGGACTCCAGGACGATCAAGAAGGAGGACCGGGGAAGAGTCCAGGATCTGGTCACCAAGGCGTTCACCGGCTCCTCAGGCAACTGATCCGTCTACCCCTGCCGCCGGGACCACTTCGGGCGCGGCAGGCTTACCACCGGTCGGTTTCTTGGCCGGAGCTCTCCGCAGCGCATAGGCTGGGGCATGGACATTGACGAGCTACTCGCAGACGAAACCGTCGATCCCGAATCCGGTGCTCTGGCGAATCGCCCGGCCGGAGTCGATCCCGAGAGCGATTCCTGGCTGGACGCGGCGCTGTTGAGCCGCCAGTCCGGGCAGGCGGATGTCGGGCAGCATGAGGCTGCCGGTCGGGGCCGGGTCCAGCCGGACTGAGCGGGAAGACCTGCAGCCCGGGAATCGACCGTTCGCGGCGGTTCAGGCGATGCCGCTGAGTGCCAGGCCGACCAGGTAGGCGAGCGCGGCAGCCGAACCACCGAGGGCGAGGGTCTCGAGGCCTCCGCGCCACCAGTCCTGTTCGACGACCTTTGATTTCGCGATCCCGACCGCGAGAAACGCGACCCCGGTGAGGATCACGCTGACCGTGTAGGGGTGGGCGATCAGGTCGTCGAAGGCGACGTTGAGCAGAAACGAAAGCAGCGGCACGGCCCCGACGATCAGGAAGGCGACGAAGGTGGCCAGGGCGGCCCGCAGCGGATTCGTTGAGTCAGAGCCATAGCCGAGCTCTTCGGTCATCATGAAATCGACCCAGCGATCGCGATCGGACGTGATCACCTCGACCGTCCGATCGAGGTCTTCGCCGGTGAAGCCTTTGAGCTTGAAGATCTGGCGGACCTCCTCCCGTTCGCCTTCGGGATAGGCGGCAATCTGGCGCTCTTCTTCCTCGCGGGCCTGACGGCGCTCATCGATCTGGGCCCTCGAGCCGAGGAAATTGCTGACCCCCATGCTGAACCCGTCGGCGAGCAGGTTGGCCATGCCCAGGATGACCACCACCTCGACGTCGAGGCCGGCCCCGGCAGAGCCGGCGACGATCGCGAATGTCGTCACCGCCCCGTCAATCGCCCCGTAGATGAAGTCACGCAGATAGCTCGGGCCCGGCGGTCGCCTGATTCGCTTGCGCACGGCGTCCGGAGAGTGCTCCTTGCGGAGCCGGTCCCTGCGCCCCGCCTGGCGGTCGATCGATCGAGAGATCACCCCGGAAGGATATCCCGGCGGGGCGGCTGTCGGACGGATCGGCCAGACCGATGCTCCGCCGCCTCGCGGTCGCCGGATCGGGCGCAGCCCGGCTTCGCCTTCGGTCAGCAAAGAATTGTCATGGTTTGCTAAATACTCCGAGAAATACCGTTCCGCTGATGCGTTTGTTATAAGTTGTCTTATAAGTTCTGTCGAATCCAAACCCTGGCACGGCCTGTCCCAACGGGTTGCCGACGTACTCGAACCCGAATTGCCCGGCATCTCCGAGGAGATCCTGGTGACGGTCGGCGAGCAGGTGTCCGAGTACTCGCGTCATATCGAGGGTCCGTCCGGGCAGGAGGCCCGCCGGGGGGTCGCCGGGGCCCTGGACCGTTTCGTATCGCTGATCCGTAGTCCCGACGCGACCATCGAGGCCGGACGCCCGGCTTACCTGGATCTGGGACGCGGCGAACTGAGGCAGGGCCGGACCCTCGATGCCCTCCAGGCGGCCTACCGGATCGGGGCCCGGGTCGCCTGGCGCAGGCTGGCGGCGGCCGGTGCCAGGGCCGGACTCGACCAGCCGACGCTGAATCTGCTCGCCGAGTCGATCTTCACCTACGCCGAAGAGCTCTCATCGGACTCGGTTGACGGCTACGCAGAGGCACTGTCGGAGCGCCAGGGCGAACGCCTGCACCGCCATCGGCTACTCGTCTCCGGACTGCTGCAGAGCCCGGCCGCGTCGGCCGGGGAACTCCGGCAACTCGCCGCCGCCGCCGACTGGCGAGTCCCCGCTACCGCCTCCGCCCTTGCCTGCCACGAGAACGACCTGGCCGAGATCACGCGGCGCCTCCCCGTCGAGGTGATCTCGGCCACGGTCGAACCGGCCGGCTGCATCATCATCCCCGAGCCATCCGGGCCAGGCCGGCGCAAGCAGATCGAGACGGCCGTGGACGGCCGGACCGCGACACTCGGACCGGAGACGGATCTGGCATCGCTCGAGAACTCGTGGCGGATCGCCCGCCTGGCATTGGGGGCGGTCGAATCCGGCGCACTGGATGCCGACCGGCTGGTCAGCAGCGATCGTCATCTGGTTGACCTGGCGATCTACAACAGTCGCGATTTGATCGGCCGGATCCGTGACCGTGAGCTGGCACCGATCGAGGACCTCACGCCGAAGGCACGGTCCCGGATGACCGATACCGCGCTCGCATTCCTGGAGCAGCGGGGAAACGCGGCCGAAATGGCCCGGGCGCTCGGTATCCATCCCCAGACGGCCCGGTACCGCCTGAACAGGTTGCGCGAGCTGTTCGGCGACCGGCTCGAAGAGCCGGGCGGACGGCTGGCACTGGAGCTCTCACTCCGGCTCGATGACCGCCCTGCCGAGCCGGCCTCCCGGTGAAGATGCCGGCCCCGACGCCCGGTGATACGGTCGGCCCATGAGCCTTCTACGGTCGGAACGCGACGGTCCGCTGGCGACGATCACCATCGACAGCCCCCCTCTCAACCTGTTTGAGCGGAAACTGATCGAGGAGCTGCAGGCGGGCATTGAAGAGATGTACGCAGACCCGCCGCGGTGCCTGCTGATCCAGGCGGAAGGCAAGGTCGTTTCCGGCGGGGTCAACGTCGAAGAGTTCCGGGGGCTGGCCCCGGCCCAGGGGTCCCGTCTCTGGAACGACCTGCTGGAGCTGATCGACCGGGTCGAGGCCCTTCCGTTCCCGGTCGTGTTCGCCTCACACGGCCTGACCCTGACCGCGGCGTTCGAGCTGTCGCTCGCCTGTGACCTGATCATCGCCTCCGAGTCTGCACAGTTCGGGCTGGTCGAGATCGTGGTCGGCCTCACTCCCTCGATGGGCGGCCCCCAGCGGCTGGCCGAGCGGGCCGGGTCAGGGCGGGCCAGGCAGCTCGTGATGACCGGAGGCCTGTTCGACGCGGCCACGCTCGAGAAGTGGAACGTAGTCAACGAGGTGATTGCCGACGACGAGTTCCGCGATCACGTGCTCAATCTGGCCACCAGGCTGGCAAACGGCCCGACCAGGGCGCACGCCATGACCAAGCGCATTCTGCGCGCGTACGTCGAGGGTGGCGTCCCGGCAGCCGACCGGGTGACCCGCCGCGACGCGGGCGACCTGTTCGGGACCGAAGACCTGCAGAACGCCGTGGACACATTCCTCGAGGAAGGCCCGGGCCGCGCCCGCTTCAAGGGACGGTAGGCTGCCGGATAGCCGGGGTGCTGACGCCCCGCCAGAGCTCGGGCCCGAAGCGGGCACGACCGCACCTACAGAGAGGCCTGACGGATGAACAAGAAGCTGGGATTGCTGGTGCCGCTGTTCGCGATCGCGTTTCTTGGAGTCGCCGGCTGCGGCGGTGACGGTTCGTCCGCGCCGAGCGAGGAGGAGTACATCGCCGAGGCCGAGGCCATTTGCCAGAAGGCAGACGAAGAATTGGCGGCGACCGTCGAATCAACTTTCGGGTCCGAGGCGCCCACCCGGCAGCAGGTAGTTGCGTTCGCCGAGGATGAACTGGTACCGAACATCGAGGGACAGCTGGATGATCTCCGCTCCCTGACTCCTCCCGAAGGTGACGAAGATACGGTGAACGCGATCTACGACGCGCTCGACCAGGACATCGAGGCGGTAGCGGAAAACCCCGCCGCGGCGGTGGAGTCCCCCGCCTTCGTCGAGTCGAGCCGGCTCGCCGGCGAATACGGCCTCACGGCATGCGGCGGCAGCAGTTGAGGTCGCTCAGGACCGTCCGGAGTTGATCGCCCGCCCGTTGTCGGCCAGCACAGCCTGGGCCGCGTTGCGGCCGTTCAGAGCGATCACGCTGCCGGCCGGATGGGTCGCCGCTCCCGACATGTAGAGCCCCGGCACCGGAGTTCTCGCACCGAGCCGGCCCTGCCACATCTGGTCGGGGGTGATCTCGCCCTGGAAGATGTTGCCTCCGGTAAGGCCGACCCTCGATTCGATGTCGGGCGGGCCCAGCACTTCGTATTCGATGACGCAGTCGCCGAAATCGGGCGCGAAACGACCGATCAGGTCAATGAACTGGCGAGCAACATCACCGCGGCGGGCGTCCCAGTGACTTCCTTCGATGTCGTAAGGCGCGTACTGGCCGAAGGCGCTCATCAGGTGCTTGCCTTCGGGGGCCACCGACGGGTCAAATCCGGTCTGGGTGTAGATCTCGGCGTAGGCGACGGTCGGCTCTCCTTCCGCGCAACGCTCGAAGGCACCCTGCGCCTCGTCCATCGAGCCGCAGACGTCGATCGTCGCCCGGGCCGGCGCCGCGTCGGCCGGAGCAGCCGTCCAGTCGGGCAGACGCTCCAGTGCGGCATTGAACTTGACCACCGGGCTGCGGATCTTCCAGGCCTCGAGCCGGTCCGAGAAACCGGGGTCGATCGATTCGCCCTCGAGAAAACCGAGCAGTCTCTTGGGGTCCGTGTTGCAGACGATCGTGCGGGCCCGGATAACGGTGCCGTCTTCGCAGATCACCCCCCGGTCCGGCTCGATCCGTGCCACCTCGACCCCGCAGGCGACTGAGGCCCCGGCTTCGATCGCGGCGTCGGCGATCGCGAAGCTGACCATGCCCATGCCGCCTTCGACGTAGCCCCAGACCGGGCCCTGGCCCTCGAGATCGCCCTGGTAGTGCATCAGCTTGACCGAGGCGGTGCCCGGCTCGAACGGACCACCCCAGGTGCCGATCACACCCTGGCCGTAGAGCGCGGTCTGCAGCCGCTGGTCTCCGATGTAGCGGGTGAGCACATCGGCTATCGAGTCACTGAAGCAGAGATCGATCATCTCCTGGTCGCCGCCGAGCATCTCTTCGATCTCGTCCCGCGACGGGCTGTCACCGACCCAGGTGTCCCGCTCCCCCTTGCGCAACCTGATCCGGACCTCGTCGAAAAGCCGCTCGTATTGCCAGTAGCCCTTCTGGTCGGCTGCGGAGACGCCGAGAGCGTCCAGGCTGGCGGTGGTGCGTTCGCTGTCGAGGAACTGGCTGAACGAACTGCCGTCCTCGAAAGGAACCCAGAGGTTGGGGTCAGCCGTGAAAAACCGGAGGCCACGCCTCTTCAGATCGAGTTCATCGATGACCAGGTTGTCGAGCAGACCGACCACGTACGCGCACGGGCTGGCCACGTAGGCCGGTTCGGCAAACGGGCGCTCCAGAGTGCAGGCCCCACCGACCCGTTCCCGGCTCTCGAGGACCAGGACCTTCTGGCCGGCCCGCGCGAGATAAGCAGCGGCGGTCAGGCCATTGTGGCCGGCCCCGATCACGACTGCATCCCAGTCCCTTGCGGCGAGCGACGCCAGCGGCTCCGGCATGCCGATCTCTCCGAGTCGTTCGGCGACCGAATTCATGAAGTGGCACCGACCCTGCGGGCGAGGCGCTGCCTCGCGGTTTTCCGCCTGATGTCTGTTCCGGCGGTCTCGCCGGTCCCGTCCGCACCGGTCATATGGTCATTGTATTGAAC
>JBGUDX010000043.1:0-9519 GCA_041821645.1 Acidobacteriota bacterium | reverse complement strand
GCGCCGGCCCCTGCTGGAAGAGCCGACCCCGATCGATACCGACCCGGCAGAGCCCGAGGCGACCAAGGTCAGCTCCGGGGTGACAGTCCGTGACCTGGCCGAGCTGCTCGGCCTGAGCTCGGCCGAACTGATCAAGAAACTGATGATGATGGGCGAGATGGCGACCCTGACTCAGACCCTTACCGACGAGTCGGTGCTGGCGATCGCCGAGGAATACGACCGCAAGATCGAGATCGTCTCCGCGGCCGAGGAGGAGGCCCCGGCTCCGGAGTTCGATGACTCCGAGGAGTCGATGAGTTCCCGGCCGCCGGTGGTCACGATCATGGGGCACGTCGATCACGGCAAGACTTCGCTGCTGGATGCGATCCGCGAGACCGAGGTAGCGGCCAGTGAAGCCGGTGGTATCACCCAGCACATCGGCGCGTACCAGGTTCACCACTCCGACCAGCTGATCACTTTCCTCGATACGCCCGGCCACGAGGCGTTCACCGCGATGCGGGCCCGCGGGGCGCAGGTGACCGACATCGCAGTGATCGTGGTCGCTGCGGACGACGGCGTGATGCCGCAGACCAGGGAGGCGATCGACCACGCCCGTGCGGCCGACGTGCCGATCCTGATCGCGGTCAACAAGATCGACAAGGAAGGGGCCCAGCCCGACCGGATCCGGACCGAACTGGCCGGTGACGGGCTGAACCCCGAAGACTGGGGCGGGGACACGATCTACTGCGATGTGTCGGCCAAGACCGGCCAGGGCCTCGATCACCTGCTCGACATGGTTCTGCTGGTTACCGAGCTCGAGGAGCTCGCCGCAAACGAGGATGCCCCGGCTTCGGGCTCGGTGATCGAGTCACAGCTCGACCCGGGGCGCGGCCCGGTGGTCAGCGTCCTGGTCCAGCGCGGCACCCTGCGGGTCGGCGATTCGGTTGTGGCCGGCCCGGTCTGGGGCAAGGTCCGGGCGATGCACGACTATCTCGGGGAGCGGGTGGAAGTGGCCGCGCCCGGAATGCCGGTCGAGGTACTCGGGTTCGACGGAGTCTGCGATGCCGGTGAGTTCGTGCACGCGGTCGAGAACGACCGCCGGGCCCGGCAGATGGCGCAGGAGCGGTTGAACCGTCTCAAGGCCGAGACCATCGCCCGGCGCCAGGCCCGGAAGGTCACGCTCGAAGAGATCTTCGCCCGGGCACAGACCGGCGACCTCAAGGAGCTCAACATCGTGCTCAAGAGCGACGTCGCCGGTTCGCTGGAGGCGCTCCAGGACGAGATCGCGAAGGTGCCGCAGGAGCAGGTCGGGATCAACATCATTCGTGCCCAGACCGGCGGCATCACCGAGTCGGACGTGATGCTGGCTTCGGCCTCCAGCGCGATCATCATCGGCTTCAACGTGCGGCCGCTGAGCGACGCCCGGCGGGCAGCCCGCTCCGAGGGGGTCGATATCCGGACCTACACCGTGATCTACAAGATCACCGAGGATCTGCGGGCGGCGATGGAGGGAATGCTCGATTCGGTAGAGGTCGAGGAGACGCTCGGCGAAGCCGAGATCCGCGAGGTCTTCAAGGCCTCCAAGGTCGGCCGCATCGCCGGCTGCGTGGTGACAGAAGGCAAGATCAACCGCGACGCGAACGTGCGCCTCCTCAGGGAAGGCACCGTCGTCTGGACCGGCAGGCTGGATTCGCTCCGCCGCTTCAAAGACGCCGTGCAGACCGTCGAAGAAGGCCAGGACTGCGGCATCGTCCTGGACGGGTACGCCGATGTGAAGCCGGGTGACGTGCTCGAGTTCTTCTCGACCAGGCAGGTCGAGCAGACGCTCAACTAGGCGCGCATGGCTACCTCGCGGATGAGAAGGGTGAATCAGGTCTTGCGCGAGGTCGTGGGTGGGGCGATCGCGACCGAGATGAGTGATCCTCGCCTGGACATGGTCACCGTGACGTCGGTCGATACCAGTCCGGACCTCCGGTCGGCGCGCGTGTACGTGACCGTGCTCGGCGACGAGAAGGCGAGGGACGCGGCCCTGGAGGCCCTGAAGAGCGCCCACGGGCTGCTGCAGACCCGGATCGCGGACGAGACCCACATGAAGAACACCCCGACCCTGCGCTTCGAGTACGACGAATCGGTCGAGACCGGACTGCGCATATCGGCGCTGCTCGATGCCGAATCCGGAGAGCAGGATCAGCGATGAACTCCGGGCCGAAGCCGGAACCGGCGATCAGGGGCGATCTCGAATCGATCGCCGAGCTGTTCAGGGACCACCAGAAATTCCTGCTCACCACCCATGAGGGACCGGATGGCGACGCGCTCGGCTCGCTGCTCGGCACCCACAACCTGCTCGGTGCGATGGGCAAGGACTCGGTGATGTTCCTTGCCGCCAAGGAGTTCCCGCTGCCGGTCGAATACCGCCAGATGCCGCTGGAAGAGGTCTTTCACGAACCACCGGCCGACCTGCGCGACCGGGTGGTGGTCTTCCTTGACTGCGGCAACATCGACCGGATGCCGGTGGACTTCCTGCGCGACGGCGGCGAGAAGGTGGTCAACATCGATCACCACCACGACAACACCGAGTTCGGCGATCTCAACTTCGTCAACCCGGGAGCTTCCTGCACGGCCGAGATCATCTACGAGCTTGCCCTGCTGCTTGACGTGAAGATGACTCCGGCCATGGCCCGGGCGCTGTATATCGGCATCGTCACCGACACCGGCAAGTTCATGTACGACGCGACCACTCCGAGAACGCACCAGGTCACCGCCGCCCTGCTCGAGGCCGGAGTCGACGTCGATGACGTGAACCAGCGGCTCTACGAAAGCGTGCCGATCGAAAAGGCCCGCCTGCTCAGCCGGGCACTCAACGGGATCGAGTTCCACTGCGACGGTGACCTGATCACGACCTACATCTCAACTGACGACTTCGAGGCGGCAGGGGCCGGGGAGGAGATGACCGAAGGCATCGTCGACCATCTGCGCTCGGTAGAGGGGATCCGGGTGGCGGCCGTTATCCGCGATCAGGTCAGCCGCGGTCCGGCCGGTCGCAAGGTCAGCCTCAGGGCCGGCGACGGCCATACGGACGTATCGGCACTGGCCCGAAAATTCGGCGGCGGCGGACACGTGCGCGCCGCCGGCTGCTCGACCGAGCTCGAGTTCGACCAGATCATCGATCTGATCTGCCGCGGACTTGACGAACAGCCGGCCGACTGAGACCGGCCACCGATGACGGCGCCGGACAGAGCGCGGGAGCCTGAAAACGGGGTGCTCGTGTTCGACAAGCCCGCCGGTGTGACTTCACACGACGTCGTCGCGATGGTCCGTCGTGAGCGGGGCGGCAAGGTTGGCCACGCAGGCACCCTCGATCCGTTCGCGACCGGCGTCCTGACCATCCTTCTCGGGCGTGCGACCCGGCTCCAGCGCTACCTGCTCGGGCTCCCGAAGACCTACGTCGCGACTGCCCGGCTGGGCTGGCGATCGAGCACCGGCGATCCGGAAGGCGAGCTGACCGAGACCGGGGTCATCCCCTCCGACCTCGAGCTGGTCACCGGCCGGATCTCCCAGACCGTGCCGATGACCTCGGCGGTCAAGGTCGGGGGCGAGCGCCTCTATCGGAAGGCCCACCGCGGAGAGACGGCCGAGCGCCCGGTCAGGGAGGTCGAGATCTACCGGGCCGATCTGCTCGAGGCCGGGGAGGAGACGGCCCGCTACGAAATCGAGTGCAGTTCCGGGACCTACATCCGGACGCTGATCGAGACGCTGTCCGACGCGTACTGCGAGCAGCTCCGGCGCACCGCGGTCGGGCCGATCGGGATCGACCGGGCAGGGAGGGTACTCAGCCCGTATGAAGCGCTCCGCTTCCTTCCGAGGGTTGCCGTCTCGGGTGAAGAGGCCGACCGGATCGGCTTCGGCCGGACCCTGCCATTCGAGCGGTCCCGGGTTCTGCCGGGAGACCGTTCGGGGGTGACCGGGCCGGTCGCCCCGCAGGAGGGGAGCCCGGTCGCCCTGGTCGACGGGGATAACCTGATCGCCGTGGCAGTTCGCAAACAGGAACAGCTGAGGGCCGAAGTCGTGCTGGAGCCTCGGGGATGACCCCCGTGACCGGAGAGCGTCGATCCCGATGATCAAGGTGACCGAACTGGGCGAGGCGGAGCATCGCCAGCGGCGGATCGCGATCGGCACTTTCGACGGCGTCCACGTCGGTCACCGGGCCGTAATCAGGGGCGCCGACACCGTCCTCACCTTCGAGCCACACCCTCTGGAGGTGCTTCACCCCGCGGCCGCTCCGAAGCTGCTGATGCCATTCGTGGTCAAGCGCGACGTACTCGACGGGCTCGGCGTGGAGGAACTGATCGTGATCCCGTTCGACCACGATTTCACCGAGATCTCGGCCGAGCAGTTCATCGAGGACATCCTGATCGCGAGGCTGGGGGCCGAAGAGGTCTCGGTCGGCGACAACTTCCGTTTCGGGACGAAGGCGAAAGGGACACCGGAGATGCTCGCCCAGCGGCCCGAATTCGAGACCAGGGTCGAGCCCCTTGTCGAGGTCGGCGGCGAGATCGTCTCGTCGACCAGGATCAGGGCGCTGGTCACCGCGGGCGAGCTCGAGCAGGCCCGCAAGTGCCTCGGCGTGCCTTTCATGGTCGAGGGCACGGTGATCGCCGGGGACCAGCGGGGTCGCGAGCTCGGTTTCCCCACCGCCAACATGGTTCCCGACGACCGTCTCGTGAGCCCGGGCCACGGGGTGTATGCGACGTTCGCCAACGGACTTCCGGCGGCGGTCAACATCGGCGTCCGGCCGACCTTCGAGAGTGGGCGTGGGGTCCTGATCGAGACCTACCTGATCGACCAGGACGTGGATCTATACGGCAGGGAGCTGCGGGTGGCCTTTGTCGAGCGGCTGCGCGGTGAGCGGCGCTTTGCCTCGGCTGACGAGCTGGTCGAGCAGATGAAGCGGGATGTGGAGGCCACAAGACGTGTCTGTGCTAGCTTCCAGCGGCCGTGAATGGGGCTGATCCCGCGGCCCCGAACCAAGGAATGAGATGACGCTAACCAAAGACAACAAGGCCGAAGTGATCGGCAAGTACGGACGCAAAGACGGTGATACCGGCTCGGCTGAAGTCCAGGTTGCCCTGCTCACCGAGCGGATCAACGACCTGACCGGTCACCTGCGCGAACACGGCAAGGACCACCACTCCCGAAGGGGCCTTCTGATGATGGTCGGCAAGCGCCGCCGCCTGCTTCGCTACCTGGAGCGGACCGACGTCGACCGCTACCGGGAACTGGTCTCCGAACTCGGACTGCGCCACTAGCTTGGCCTGGTCCGCGGTCTCGACCTGAGCTCCGGTCCCGGGCGGTAGCGATGATCGAAGCCGGCGCAACAGCTCCCCACTTCACTCTCCCGGACCACACCGGTGAAGAGGTCTCACTGTCCGACTTCGCCGGACGTCGACTGCTGATCGCCTTCTATCCGCTCGACTTCAGCCCGACCTGCTCGAATCAACTGACCCTCTATCGCGAGATCGCTCCGGAGTTGGACGAAGCGGGCGTGACCCTGGTAGGGATCAGCGTCGACTCGGCCTTCGCCCATAAGGCGTTCCGCGACGAACTCGGGATCAAGACCACCCTTCTGGCCGATTTCGAGCCCAAGGGAGCGGTCGCCTCCGCCTACGGGGCATACATCGAAGGCGCCGGCCACTCCAACCGCTCACTCGTCCTGATCAATGGCGAGGGTGTGGTCGAATGGTCATACGTGACCGACTCCCCGATAGACATTCCCTCGACGCGGACGATCCTGGCCGCGATCTGAGTCCGGCTCCCGGAGCCTGGGCGGTGCCGCCACCCCAATCGCTGTAGCCTTCTCGGCGATAAGAGAACGTGAGTTCTAAAGACAGAGGGTCGCCAACCGGGCGGCCGGAGGTAGAAACAACCGATGAGTATTTTTGAAGTAACGCGCGTCACTGCGCGGATTGGCGATGACGAGATCTCTTTCGAGACCGGAAAACTCGCCAAACAGGCCAGTGGCGCTGTAGTCGTCAAGTCAGGCGACACACAAGTCCTGTCCACCGCCACCAAGGGCGGCGTACGCGACGTGGACTTCCTTCCGCTGACCGTTGACGTCGAGGAGCGCATGTACGCCGTGGGCAAGATCCCCGGCTCGTTCTTCCGCCGTGAGGCCCGGGCCGGTGAAAAGGCAACCTTGACCGCCCGCATGATCGACCGGCCGATCCGCCCGCTGTTCCCCAAGGGGTGGCACTTCGAGACCCAGCTGGTGACGATCCCGATGTCGGTCGACCAGGAGCACCCCTACGACATCCTCGCCATGAACGGCGCTTCTGCCGCGCTGGCGATCTCGGAGATCCCGGTCGCCAAGCATGTCGGCGCCGTACGGGTCGGAAAGCTCGACGGCGACTTCGTGGTCAACCCGAACGAGGAAGACCACGGGGATCTGGACCTCGACCTGATCGTTGCCGGAACCGACGAGGCCATCCTGATGGTCGAAGCCGGCGCCGACGGCGTCACCGAGGCCGAGATTCTCGACGCGCTCGACATCGCGCACGGCGAGATCAAGAAGCTGACCGCAACGATCGAAGAGCTCCGGCAGAAGGTCGGCAAGGAGAAGCTGGTCATTGAGGCTCCGGAGCTCGACCAGTCGCTGGTCAGCGAGGTCGACTCAGCCTTTGGCGGGAAGATCAAGGAAGCGGCTGCGGTCCAGGCCAAGCTCGAGCGCCAGGATGCGCTCGGCGCGGTCAAGGACGAGGTCCTGGCCCAGTTCGCCCCGGCCGACGCCGACGGCAAGGTCGACTCCGACCGGGCCGGCGAGGTCAAGGCCGTCTTCTCCTCAATCGAGAAGGAGACCATCCGCAAGGCGATCGCCGTCGACAAGAAGCGTCCCGACGGCCGCGCGCAGGACGAGATCCGGCCGATCGAGTGCGAGGTAGACGTCTCGCCGAGGGTTCACGGCTCGGCCCTGTTCACCCGTGGCGAGACCCAGATTCTGGGCAACGTCACCCTTGGCACCACCCGTATGGACATGCGGATCGACGGTCTCGGACGCGAAACGACCAAGACCTTCTTCCACCATTACAACTTCCCGCCGTTCTCGGTCGGGGAGGCCGGATTCATGCGAGGCCCGAAGCGCCGTGACATCGGTCACGGTGCCTTGGCTGAGCGCGCCCTGGCGCCCTCGGTTCCGGACCAGGAGGAGTTCCCGTACGTGTTGCGGGCGGTCTCCGAGACGCTCGAATCCAACGGGTCGTCTTCGATGGGCTCGGTTTGCGCCTCGTCGATGGCTATGGAGGCCGCCGGGGTCCCGGTATCGGGCCCGGTCGCCGGCGTAGCCATGGGACTGATCAAGGAAGGCGATGACTACATCGTGCTGACCGACATCGCCGGAGTGGAGGACCACCTCGGCGACATGGACTTCAAGGTCGCCGGTTCAGCCGACGGGATCAACGCCCTCCAGATGGACATCAAGATCACCGGGGTCACCTTCGACATCCTCGAAGATGCCCTCGAACAGGCTCGAAAGGGCCGGCTGTTCATTCTCGACAAGATGGCCGAGGCGATCGACGGTCCGCGCGAGGAGATGTCACCCCACGCGCCCCGGATCGAGTCGATCAAGATCGACCAGGAGAAGATCGGTGCGGTCATCGGCAAGGGCGGCGAGACCATTCGCAGCCTCTGCGAGGAGTTCGAGGCCGAGATCGACGTCGAGGACGACGGCACGATCAGGATCTACGCGCCGACCGGCACCCAGGTCGAAGAGGCCGTGGCCCGGATCGGCTCGATGACCAAGGAAGCCGAGATCGGCGACCGGTACCCCGGAGCCAAGGTCGTCAAGACGACCACGTTCGGCGCGTTCGTCGAGCTGACCAAGGGCACCGACGGACTGCTCCACATCTCCAACGTCAAGCCCGGAGGTCGGGTCGAGACGGTCGAAGAGGTGCTCGAGTCCGGTCAGGAGATCGATGTAACCGTCGCCGAGGTCGATCGCGAGCGTGGCCGCATCGGCCTGCGCATGACCGATGACCCGTCAATCGACGGGAAGTCCAAGGAGGAAATCGCTGCGCTTTCGAGTGGCGGCGGAGGCGGCGGAGGCGGCGGACGCGGAGGCTCCCGCGAAGGCGGGGGACGGCGCCGTCGTGATCGCGGTGACCGCGGTCGCAGCAACTAGATGAACGAGTCGGCTCGGCTGACAGAGACGAGTTCCGGCGTCCGGGTGATCACCGAGGCACTGCCCTCGGTCCGCTCGGTCGCCCTCGGGCTCTGGGTCCGGACCGGCTCACGTGACGAGACCCCCGCTCAGGCGGGGGTCTCTCATTTTCTCGAGCACCTGTTGTTCAAGGGCACTCCGAACTACAGCGCGATCGAGATCTCGGAGCGCTTCGACGGTCTCGGCGCGTCGTTCAACGCGGGCACCGGCAAGGAGTCGACCCAGCTCTACGCCCGCTACCTCGACGAGCACACCGAAGACGTGTTCGGGCTGCTGGGGGAGATGCTGCTCGAATCGACCTTCCCGGAGGTCGATTCCGAGCGTGAGGTCGTGCTCGAAGAAATCGCGATGTATGAGGATGAGCCGTCCGACCGGGTGCACGACTACCTGGCCGACGCCATTTTCGGCGATACGCCACTGGGCCGCCGGATCCTCGGCAGCTCGGAAGTGATTGCGAACATCCCGGTGCCGGAGATCGCCGAATACCACGCAAGCCGTTATACGGCCGGCAACATCGTTATCGCGGCCGCGGGCAGCCTCGAGCACGAACAGATAGTGGCCCTGGCCGAGCAGCTCGCCCCGGAGGCGGGCAACGGGACCGAAACCCTCAGGCCGGAGCGCCCTTCGAGCGACGGACGAATCGAGTTTGCGACCAAGGACACCGAGCAGTACCACATCTGCTTCGGTGGCCCGGGGATAAACCGGGCCGACGAGCGCCGTTTCGCACTCTCTGTCCTCGACTCGATCCTCGGCGGGTCGAGTTCGTCCCGGTTGTTCCGCGAGGTTCGTGAAAAGCGGGGACTGGCCTATTCGGTCGGCTCCTATTCCGAGCAGTTCACCGACACCGGCGTGGCTGCGCTATACGTCGGCACGCGCGAAGAAAACGTAGAACAGGCCTGCGAGGTGATCGGCGCGGAGATCGAACAGATCCGTACCGTTCCGGTCGATGCCGGCGAACTGGCCCGGGCCAAGGAGCACGTCAAGGGCCGGATCGTCCTGGCCGAGGAGTCGACCGCGGCGCGGATGTCCAGGCTGGCCCGTTCCACCCTCCACGAGATCCCGTTGCTCACCCTTGACGAGATGCTGGCCAAGGTCGATGCTGTCGAGGTGGAAGACCTTTCAGAACTAGCCGGGGAACTCTATTCCGGCGAGCGTCTCTCGGCCGCATGCGTCGGCCGTGACGAGCAGCGGTTCCGGGCGGCCGCAGGGTCGGTGGCCGAAGGGCTGGCGGCGTGATCAAGGTCGCCGTCGCCGGGGCGGCCGGCCGCATGGGGGCGACAGTCTGCGACGCGGTCGAAGCGGCCGACGGCCTGGAGCTGACCGGCCGGGCC